>NZ_CACWPP010000167.1 GCF_902762735.1 uncultured Ruminococcus sp. | reverse complement strand
CGGAACAATTCTAAAGCCGCCATATCCAAACTTATGTTTGAATGTCTTATGGAGCCGATTATGATTTCGAGGGTGATTTTTGAAAATTGATTTCCGTGTGTAAGAAAAATAAAATACTTGACAAATTTGTGAAAAAGTTGTATAATATAAAGTGTATATTTATGTACGTTTTATATTTTTTGTGGTTATCCCGCTGACTCACCACAAAAAAAGCGGCTATACAGAACTTAAGGTTCTTGGCGTATGGCGCTCAATTATCCTTTTGTTTACCGCATTTTTAGTTGGAGTGCTAAAGGGATAGTCATATATTTTTTTACAGGAGAGATCATTATGAGCATAAAGTGTAAAACAGCTGCCTTTCTGATGGCTATAATGACTATGGGTGCGGGAGCATCCGTTTTGCCTATATCAGTAAATGCTGCATCGGCTTCATATTCTGCAACTTCCATATCACCAACTGCCAAGAGCAATTACACAAGTACTGACAGTTCGATCACGATAAGCTGGGATAAAGTCAGCGGTGCAACAGGTTATTATATTTATAGGTGGAGCAAGAATGCACCTGCATGGGTCAGGATAGGTACAGCTTCTTATCTCAGTTCAAGTTATACCGATAAGCGTGTGTCGGCGGGATCATCTTACAAGTATTATGTCGTTGCATGCAGGGTCACGGGAAACAAGCGTATCCTGAGCGGCAGAAGCAACGAGATCTCAGCTTCAACACTGCCCTCCAAGCCGCAGGTGAGTGACTGCTTGTCGGATAACAATTACATCACACTGTACTGGTCGCGTGTCAACAGCACGGGGTATGAGGTCAGCTACAAGCAGGGAAGCGGTGCGTGGAAGGTCGCAGGTAAGACGAATTCTGCTGATGCGACTTCATTCGATATAAAGGGACTGACCTCCGAAACGATGTACAGCGTAAGAGTAAGGGCTATATCAAAAGATGCTGACGGCAATACGGTTTACAGCGATTACAGTGATGTGAAAGACGTTAAGACAGCACCTGATTTTGCTTATCGCCGCAGCAGTCAGTATCTTATCGACAGGCTCAACAGTGCTAAATTAGATCCCGGACAGAATACCTATGATGAAGTCAATCGTCAGGGAAAAGAGCCGTACAAGTCTGTTCAGACCATATCTGATGCCGATCTGGCAACTATAAAGAGATTTGTTGATGCGCATTTCACTGCTGATATGACCGCAGGTGAATTTCTTGACTATACTGTTCAGTGGCTGAACAAAAATGTGGCATATGCAGATGGTGTACATGGTCCGCAGTACAGTGAGATCTGGGGCAGGTCTCATGTTGACAACTGCCTGAATTACAAAGTGGGTCAGTGCATACAGTATAACTCCACGATATGTGCAATAATGCGTTATCTTGGCTATGATGCGAGAGTTATTCAGGGCTGGCGCGGCAATTCGCTTGACGACAAGTGGCAGCATTTCTGGTGCGAAGTAACAATAAACGGCACAAATTATGTTATGGACAGTTATAACTACGGTACAGACGGCGACTGGTATTTTGTATGTGCCACATATGCAGAGACTGCGCCGTATTCGTATAATTCTCACTATATTATGGATCAGAAGCTGATGGCACCTTTCAAAGGATATATAACTAAAATGTTGACCCTAAAGTGATCTTGTCATCACAAGGGTACACCCGATAAACAGCATTACGGCGGGTGGATGTGAGTACTCAAAAAGCAATAGTAAAACGCCTTTCGTTTTTTGCGAAAGGCGTTTATTTATTCCTTATCAGTTTCCATGAACTTAAAACACTTACCATCAGGTCGATCATAGCGCCTGTAAGCAGGCTGAACCACGGCACGTACTGCGCTTTGATGAACTCCTGCTGTCCTTGTTGACCCACCAGTCTTGTTACCGCGTCATCTGCGCCATATGCCGCAAGTATCAGCATAAGTGCAAATCTGAGGTTCATCAGGCAGACGATGACATTTATTATGTAGATGATACACTTGCCAAGTGCGCTCATGCTGTCCTCTTTTCGGTAAGTGTCAGCACCCATCACAGCGCATATCGCACAGGATAGAAAATAAATGATAAATACCGAGAATACAGCAGTCGTCAGGGCTTTGCTGCCTGTTTCGACTATCTTGTTCATAAATGCGAACAGCATCACCAACATACTCACAGCCATTACCGCACATGCTATAGTGCTTTTGCAGAAGCGTTCTTCCAGTGGTCTCAGCTTCGGCTTCTTTATCGTTATCGGCATTCAGTTATCCTCCGTCAGTGTTATTTTTACTCTGCCTATCTTCTGTTCGTCCTGCATATGCACTTCCATCTCGAAAGGCGGTGAGAAGATCCGCTCACCCTCTTCGGGTATCCTGTCCAGCAGTTCCATTATCCAGCCGCCGACAGAGTGCCGCTCGGTCTCGATGGCGTTTTCATCAAGCCCGAAACGCTCCAGAAAATCCGACACAGAAAGTTCTGCCGAGACTTCACATTCATTATCCGAAAGCCTTACAAAAGAGGTATCTTCTTCATCGCTCTCATCGTATATCTCGCCCACAAGCTCTTCGATTATATCCTCAAGCGTACATATACCCGCAGTGCCGCCGTACTGGTCAAGCACGACCGCCATGTGTACTTTTTCTTTCTGCATTATTTTCAGTGTCTCGGAGATCTTTTTGCTCTCGGTGATATAGATCGGTCCATTCAGTATCCTGCGTATATCATTTTTGCTTTTTGAAATATACATCTCGAAGAAATCTGCCTGGTGTATCACGCCTATAATGTGGTCAATATCCTTTTCATAGACAGGCAGACGAGAATATTTTGTTTTCAGAAAAAGCTCTTTGATGTCCTCAATATCGTCCTCGACATCGACAGCCGCCACGCTGACTCTCGGTACGAAGATGCTGTTTATGGTTATCTCGTCAAAATCCAGCGCCGAACGCACCAGATCAGACTCCTGCTCTTCCAGCACGCCCTCATCTTCGATCTCTTCGATGATATATTTAAGCTCTTCCTCAGTGACAGACGGGGCTTCGTTCTTTGTGCCGACCAGCTTTACGACCAGCTTTTTTATTCCCGTAAATATCCATATCAGCGGTGTTATGATGAACATGAAAGCCGCCAGCGGTGCTGCCATGAACACCGAGAAGCTCTCAGCATTCTCTTTAGCAAGGCTTTTGGGCAGTATCTCACCAAAGATAAGCACCAGCACAGTCATAACAGCAGTTGCTAATCCCACACTGCCTGCGCCGAACTTTTCGGTAAAAAAAACAGTTGCCAGTGCTGATGATGCAATATTCACCACGTTGTTGCCGATAAGTATAGCTGTCAGCGCTTTGTCGAAATTATCGCATATGCTGAGCGCTTTTGCAGCGCTCTTACTGCCGCCTTCAGCCATTTTTTTCAGCCTTATCCTGTTGCAGGAGGAAAAGGCAGTTTCAGTAGCCGAGCAGACTGCCGAAAGCATCAGCAGTACTGCTATCAAAGCTATGTCCAATAATATATCTTCCTTTCAGTAAGTAGTATTATTATGATAACATATATTCGCAAAAAATGCAAGTGCAGTCATTATCACTTTTAAGTTGGCTGATGTCCGTCACCTGTTGAAGATCTCTCTTAACAGCTTATCCAGATCGGAAGAGTTTGAAAATAACATGATCGAGAACAATGCCACCAAGACCGCACTGACAGCAGTGATCGCCAGGTTTGCTTTTGCATAGTTTTTGGCAGACTGGTCTTTAGACACAAAAAGCATTATCAGACAGCCGATAAAAGGGAAGATCCTGTCGGCAAGTATCCAGCCTACCCAGCCCAGCGTTGAAGTGGGCTGCGAGAAATAGTTCGCATTTGCTGTGGGATAATTACGATAATACGGTGTCTGATATTGATCGGGATAGTACTGCGGATATGGCTGGTAGTAGTTGTTTTGTCCGAAAGATGGTTCGTATATATAAGGATCATCGTTCGCGCCAAGATGAGTGTAAGCTGCATTATCAAGTGCTGCACCGCAGTTTACGCAGTTTGTGATATTGTCGTTATTGGTAGTGCCGCAGCTGTTGCAGTATTTAGGCATATCATTGTCCTCCTGAAATAATGATCTGTATTATTATATCATATTTATTTAATAATTTCAATACTATAAACGTATTTTAAAATATCCTATAACAGAAAATACCTCTCACAGCAAAGTGAGAGGTATCAAAAACTAATTTTGGAACAAGTCTGATAAGACTTTATTCTTCTTCATCGGAAGGCATATTTCCCAAGTTGTGGTAAACGTTCTGAACATCATCGTTATCTTCCGGATTGTCCAGCAGCAGACCCGTCTTCTTCACAGCGTCTTCATCGGTGATGGTGGTGTAGTTTCTTTGTTTTTTAGAATTTATTGATATTAAGGCAAGTTTTTTGTTTTCTTATCTTGCATAAAAGCATATCACAACTTGAATACATTTGTCAAGTGCTGAATTATGGTTTATGTTGAAAATTTTATATTTGTTCTCTCTTTATAATAATCTCTATTTGCTAAATATTAATAAAATATATTATGGTTATCCCCTTAACACACCACAAGCTAAATCACTGCACCAAAGCAGCCAAAAGCCTTAAATACGCACTGTTTCCCAGCTTGCGGCGGTTGAATTTGTAACAGTATTCGGCAGCATACAACGCTGTGTGGATCTTTTCGTTTCCGTGGTAAGTGCCCATGATCATTGCTTTGAAGTTTGAAATGACCTTGTGCGTCCAGTTCAGCTGACCACTTTCGGGATCGTAAGTCTCAAAAACATGAAAATACTTTTGAGCTAACGGCTTCTTGTAGCTCCGGGCGTTATCGCTCTCGACCTTCGCGCCTTCATGGATATTTTTGCTTGCAAATTTTCCCACCGTAACGCCCTTCAAATTCGGCACATCGGTCATTTTCAGGTACATCGGATGACCTGCTTCGCTTTTAGACA
>NZ_CACWPP010000166.1 GCF_902762735.1 uncultured Ruminococcus sp. | reverse complement strand
ATTTACTTCCGTTTTTTGCAGACCAGTACTGCACAGCCCGCCAGCGCCACACTGACAGTGCCAAGCGTCACAGCACCCGTATCGGGATTTTCCTGCTGACTTGCAACAGCCTTTTGTGCGCTGTTATCCGAACCGTCATCGTCCTGAGCAAATGCAGGTACAGCTGCGCCGCATACCAGTGCGGCAGACAGTATAAACGCAGTAATTCTTTTTTTCATGCCGCATCACTTCCTGACTGTACATAATTTTGCTATTCTATCTTACATCACTATTTTATCACATAGCCATCACAAAATCAAGAGGTATACTGCACAAATAAAACTAAAGCTATTGGATATATATTACAATTAAATTCACCCGAAAGCAAAAAATGCTCTCGGGTGGATGTATCAGAAGCCGTCTTTCCAGCGGCGGATGTCTTTCTGCTGAAAGCTGAATGCGCCGATCTGGAATTTCTCTGCTTTCAGCCTGTCTTGGGTGAACCACGCAGTCGGTACACTGCCGTCAAGGTCGGTGATTATATGGAAGCACACTGCGGGGATAAAACTCTGCCCTATCAGGTAGACTTTCTCGCCCTTGTCGTTGACAGCCATATCTGTTATCATTACAACATGGGTGTCGTTGCAGATAAAGTCGCCTATCCTCAGTTCATCGGGGGAGATAACAGACGACTCCTTTTGCAGTGACAGCGTTCCCGCGTAATTCATGACCTCTTTGAGGTAATTTCGGTACTGCTGTTCGCTGTCATCGGGAAGTGCGGCAGGTATCTCGCAGGAAAGATCCCCAAGCACAAGCATTCTTCTGCCTTTGCGCCAACGCGGATAACTGCATTCATCGCCGTTTGAGAACTGAAATGTTATCTTGTCATACTGTCCCTTTTGGTAGAAATAATCGCTGTAAAGCCTTATGATGCTGTCAGCGCACTGCTGATAGCCCTCATCGCCCACGCTTATGTCGAACACAGCCGCACAGTAGGGCGAATTGATCGCACTGCCATCAAAGACGGGCAGTCTTGTGCCGTCGGGCAGGAGAGGGTATTCCCGCAGATATTGTGCGAAACTCCCTTCCTCAGCTTCAACGCGGGTATAGCCCTCAGGCGGCGTGAAGCGGGTTTCTGCTGTCATTCCCTCAGGGTTTATTTCTGCAAGCTGATATTTCTTTTCGCCCTGTTCTATCTTGAGTTTTGCCGCATGCCACACTGGGTTCACCCGAATGTATACCGCCGCAAGTGCGCCGATAAACAGCAGGACTATCACTATAACAGCGATGCGCCTGCCGATAGTTTTCCTTTTTTCCATAGTCATCTCCTGCATGTCATTTCCCGAAACGCCCGATCTCGGCGTAATAAAAGCCGTTTCTGTCTTTCGCGGTGCGCATAAGCAAAAAATGCTCAACATTCATCTCGGCACTGCCGACCGACACCTCAGGTGCGGCATCTATCTCCTCGCCCCTTGCCAGCCTCAGCAAAGTTATATGCGGGTTGAAAGCCTTTTGGTCGAATGGTATGCCTGCCGCCGAAAGTTCCTGCCGCACCGCCTCACCGAGCGCTCTCAGCTCATCGGTCATTTCAAGCCCTGCCCAGACCACAAAGCCGTCAAACTGACCCACCTCACCGCTAAGCCTGAGCATGAACGGCTCGAACCTGACCCGCGCGAGGGCATCTGTGACAGCCTGCGGGTCATCATATTCGCCGATAAATGCAAGCGTCAGGTGAAAGCTGTCCTCTTTATTGTACCGCCCGCGCAGACCAATACTGCGCAGTTTGTCCTGTGCGGATATGAGCTGTTCGCGCATATCATCATCGAGTTTAATTGCTGTAAAAAGCCGCATCATCTCACCTCAATAAAAAAGCCGCAGTCTTTCGGGGACTGCGGCTCGCAAATCATCAGTTATTACTTGTCAGCGATAACGTCGATACCGGGAAGAACCTTGCCCTCCAGATATTCAAGAGAAGCACCGCCGCCTGTGGAGATGTGGCTCATCTTATCAGCGAAGCCCAGCTGTATAACAGCCGCAGCAGAGTCGCCGCCGCCGATGATGGTGGTAGCATCAGTCTCAGCCAGTGCCTTAGCAACAGCTATTGTACCTGCTGCCAGTGTCGGGTTCTCAAAAACGCCCATAGGACCGTTCCAAACAACAGTCTTTGCAGACTTAACAGCGTCAGCGAACAGAGCCTGAGTCTTGGTGCCGATGTCCAGACCTTCCTTGTCAGCAGGGATCTTGTCAGCATCAACGATCTCAACGCTTACCTCAGCGTCGATAGGATCGGGGAAGCTGTCAACAACAGTGGTGTCGATAGGCAGGAGCAGCTTCTTGCCGTTCTTCTCAGCCTTCTCGATCATCTCCTTGCAGTAGTCCAGCTTGGTGTCATCTACCAGAGACTTGCCGACTTCCTTGCCCTGAGCCTTCAGGAAAGTATAAGCCATGCCGCCGCCGATGATGAGAGTGTCGCACTTCTCAAGCAGGTTGGAGATAACGTTCAGCTTGTCTGCTACCTTAGCGCCGCCCAGTATAGCAACGAAAGGTCTTACAGGATCCTCAACAGCGTTGCCGAGATAGTTGATCTCCTTCTGCATCAGATAACCAACAGCGGTCTCCTTAACGAACTTGGTAACGCCTGCGGTGGAAGCGTGTGCTCTGTGAGCAGAACCGAATGCGTCCATAACGAAAACCTGATCATCGACCAGATCAGCCAGTTCCTTAGCGAACTCTTCGCCGTTCTTGGTCTCATCAGCGCCTCTGAAACGAGTGTTCTCCAGAACAACGATCTCGCCGTCGTTCATAGCTGCAACAGCTGCTTTAGCGTTGTCGCCTACAACAGTATCGTCAGCAGCGAAAGTTACCTTAGTGTTTACCAGTTCTGCCAGTCTGTCAGCAGCGGGCTTCAGGCTGAACTTAGCCTCAGGACCGTTCTTCGGCTTGCCCAGATGCGAGCAGAGAACTACCTTAGCGCCGTTCTCGACCAGCTTGTTGATAGTGGGGAGAGCAGCAGTGATACGGTTATCGTTGGTGATAACGCCGTCCTTCAGCGGAACGTTGAAATCAACTCTTACGAGTACCTTTTTACCCTTAACATCAATGTCTTCAACAGTGACCTTGTTTAAACCTGCCATTTTAGTGACACCTCTCATATAATATTTCCGCTTTTGGCGGATACGTCCGTTGTTAATTGCTTAACAACCCTAACATATATTATATAATATTGCGGCAAAAAAATCAAGTGTTTTTTCCTTATTTTTACCGAATTTTCAAATTCGATATATTTAAGCGTGAAAAGCTCCGTGTTTAGGGCATTTCGGGGCGAGCTTCATGCGCGGAGAGATACTTCTTCATGTCAGCTTATACAGAAGCATGGCGGTCACCCATTTGCGAAGAACATTTGGCGGGAGTAAACCCCCGCCCTACACGTATCATGCCGGACTTTGCGCTTGTCCACACCTCTTTCGATGTCGGTCAAACTGATATTTTTGCGCTAAAAACCTGACTGCTCTCAGCTTCTTGCCGAACTTCTGAAAAACAGTGCCGCCATGAATGCAAACAGCATAGCCGCCGCTATCCCTCCTGCGCCTGCTGTCAGACCGCCTGTGAATATGCCCAGAAAGCCTTTGTCTGCTATCTCGTTTCGCACACCCTCTGCCATAAGCGCACCGAAACCTGTCAGCGGGACTGTTGCGCCGCAGCCCGCAGTTTCGCGTATATTATCGTAGATGCCAAGCCCGCCCAGCACCACGCCTGCGACCACGTAAGCGGTCAGGATACGCGCGGGGGTCAGCTTTGTAAAGTCGATAAGCAGCTGACCTATGGCGCAAAGCAGTCCGCCGACGAGAAATGCGTAAAGAAATGTCATATATTTACCCCCTATCTGATGACAGCCACACCAGATGGCTGATGGACGGTATGGTCTCTCCCTGCTGGCTGACAGTGGGTGAAAGCAGTGCGCCCGTCGCCGCAAAGAGGATGTTTTTCAGCTTGCCGCTTCGCAGTTCGGGCACAAAATGACCGCACAGCATGCTTGCCGCACAGCCGCAGCCGCTCCCGCCCGCGTGAACGTCCTGCTTTTCGCTGTCGTATATCATCAGCCCGCAGTCAAGGTGAGTACTGCGCAGGTCAAGACCATCGCTGTCGCCCAGCTGTGCAAGCAGTCTGCTGCCGACTTTGCCCAAGTCGCCCGTAACGATGTGGTCAAAGTCGGCGGGGCGCATGCCTGTGTCCTCAAAAAACTCCCTGATGGTGGAATAGGCGGCGGGAGCCATAGCCGCGCCCATGTTGTTTGCATCGGTGATGCCCATGTCAACTATCCTGCCTATTGTAACACCACGTATATAGGGCGCTCCTCCTTCGGGGGACACTGCCAGCGCACCGCCTGCTGTGGCTGTCCACTGGGCAGTCGGGGGACGCTGACCTCCGTAGTTGAGGGGCATGCGGTACTGCCTTTCGGCTGTGCAGAAGTGTGATGAGGTGACTGCCATAGCAAGTCCCGCAAAGCCGCCTGCGGTGAGCATCGACGCAAGCAGAAGTCCTTCCGACATGGTAGAGCATGCCGCGTAAATGCCGAGAAACGGCAGGTTGTAGTCCCGCACGCCGTAGGTCGTGCCGACACATTGGTTAAGCAGGTCGCCGCCGAAAAGCACATCAATGTCGTCCTCCTTTAAGTTTGCTTTTTCAAGGGCTATGCGCACAGCTTGCTTTTGCAGCTGGCTTTCGCCCTTTTCAAATGTCTCTGTGGTGAAATAAGGGTCATCGTTTATCTTGTCGAAGCACCCTCCGTAAGGTCCTTCATGCTCCATTTTTCCGCCTACCGCCGCAGATGTCACTATCGACGGAGGGTTTGTGAATATCGTTGTTGCCTTGTGCATATCATCATCTCCGTTTTGTTTTTATGTTGTGCGAAGAAATGTTAATTATTCGTCTGTTGCAATTTTTTTTCAGATGTGCTATAATGAAATGAATAAGCAATTTATAATGTGATTATCCCGCTGACACACCAAAATAAACGATGTTATATCGGGAACCAAATACAGTTGGCGGTTATCTTTCCCCCGCCTGCGGCGGGGGAAAGATA
>NZ_CACWPP010000165.1 GCF_902762735.1 uncultured Ruminococcus sp. | reverse complement strand
CGACAAGACCGTGATCCAGCAGAAGTATGACAAGCTCTGCGAGGAGTTTGACGAGCTTCAGGAGAACTACAACGAGCTTTGTGAGGACTACTACGAAGCCTGACCAACTTTGAACCCACTGGATTCAAAGTCCACTGACCTACCGGTCAGCCTTGTTTTATTTCGCCATTGCGTTTTTGACAGTATTACGATGTTTTGCGGTACAAATGGTAGAAAGTTATTTATGGATTTCGCTGCTATTCTACCATTTCGTCTACCGCTTTCTACGGAATTTCAGGATTTGCTCCTGAATTGTTCTACCTGCTACTGCATTTTTAGTCCACTGTATCATACGGCATTTCACGCCGTTTTGTTCTCTGCATTCGAGTCACTGTCGCTGTTGTTGTTCTCTATACCACCGTTCTGACTATTGCCGTCAAGGAGCTTGGAGATCGTATCAGCAGAAGCCATTTTAGATCTGAAATCGAGGTGACTGTAATAATCGGCAGTAATGTTATATGTTGCATGACCGAGCCACTCCTGCACTGCTTTCATGGGAACTCCGCTTGCGACCAAAAGACTGGCACAACTGTGACGGAGATCATGGAATCGCAGGTGCTTCAGACCGTTACTGTCAACCATGAGCTTGAAATGCGTTGTCACATAGGCAGGCGTTATCAGCTTGCCCATATTATCACGGCACACAAAACCGTCATAGGTCTTATCAAAGCTGTCACCGATCAGGTTGGAGTAATACTCCTCCTGATATTTTTTATCCCTGAGCATTTTATCAATATGCGGTATCAGCGGAAACGTCCTTACACTTGAAGCTGTTTTCAGTTCGCTGTCAATGCGTATCGTCTCGCCCGTACCTTTGAGGTTCTGGCTCGTCACCTTACGGCGGATCGTCAGCGTTTTGTTCTCAAAGTCGATAGAGTCCCAGTTCAGACCGAGGACTTCACTTCGGCGCAGACCGTAGTAAGCGGCAATATGTACCACCAATTCAAGCCTGTCACCCTTGAACACTTCAAACAGCTTGTCAAGCTCCTCTTTGGAATAGAAACTCGCCTCAAACTTCTTGATCTTCGGCAGCTCGGTCTTTTCCGTGGGGTTCGCATCGAGAATGTCGATTTTTATTGCATACTTGAAAGCCTTATGCAGGACAACATGATGATGCCTTACGGTATTTCCAGACAGCCCGCTTTCATACATCCAGTTGTAAAACTGTTGCAGGTGCAGAGCCTTGACCTCGCTCAGTTTGATGTGCGGATATTTCTCATCAAAGTACTGCCTGACCTTATTGAGGTTGTGCGTATAGCCGATGTAAGTGTTGTACGATATGGACGGCTTTGTGATTTCGAGCCAGTATGTGAGATACTCCGTGAACTCATAGACCTTGTTGTTTCCGAGAATGATCTTTGGAGTTTCCGCTGCCGTATCGGTTTCTGGGATAGTGTTTATCTTTTCCGAATAATAGGCTTCGTGGAATGCTGCCACGATCTCCTCGACCTTTGCTTTCAGGGCTTTCTTCGCACAGTTTTCGGGCAGTCCTGTTGTTACCCACTTACGCTTTCTCTTGTTGTTTTCGTCCTTGTAATCGAATATCACATAGTGTTTGCCGTTCTTGACGGTAACAATGTGATTATAGGGCAGATTCGCTTTCATGATAAATATCCTCCTTTTGCTGAAAGCGGCAGATCTGCTGTTGACATTATCATTGTAGCGCAATCCATTGCACTTTTCAATGATTTTCTACCACTTTCAGCAATATTCAGAACGGTAAACAAATTATTCACCTGATTCTTGTGCGCCTTGCAGAACGAAATTTATCAGAAATACCTTCGGCACTCTCACCGAGCGAATCCCCTTGAGCTTCGGGAGCTTGCCCTCTCTGATGAGCTTGTAGACATACTTCTCGGAGCAGCCGAGAGCCTGACAGAGCTGTTTGGTGTCCAGCATCTCAGGGTACTCGGAAAACATTGTGTCACGGGTGGAGCTGTTGTAATTGGCTTCTGCCTTGTCAAATGACTCGACAAGAGCGTCATACTTCTCAGCAATTAACGTCTTTTCCATAAAATCATCTCCTTATATATTTTGAACTTGGACAAAAATAGACGGTTGCTATTACTCAAAATTGAGTAAGTTGCGTTAAGCAGGTAATGGACAAAAATGTCCGAAACTGACAGGAAAATATAAGTGTCCGATGTTTCATATTCAGTTGTCAAGATACCGTTTATACCAGTATACCGCTTAATTCCGCAAAAATCTATTCTTGAAACTCCCAATCTTTTTTGAGCCGTTTTCAAATATAATGCAGCGTATTCGGCATTCTAAGGCATTACGATGCATTTCGTGGCATTCTGTGACCACCGGATTATTGAAGATAACGGTATTGCGCTGCTTTTCGGATTTGTTGAATTTGACGGAAATCACGATTTGGTAGAAAAAATCCAAAGTGTTTTTTTACTTCGCCTGATTACAGTATACCGCACCGTTCCGCAAAAATCTATTCGATAAATCGACAATCTTTTTTCGCACTTTTCAAAATATAATGAAAGCACTTTATCGTCATTTATCGCCAATTATCGTCAATTTTGCTTTTTGACTCGTCCGCAGATTTACAGTTACGCAATATCGCCGTTTTCGTGATTTGTGTATAATGACGGTAACCAAAGTATGGTAGATGAGAGAAGATTCAAAAAATATGACTGCATCCGCATCAGGGCAATAAAAAAGGACAGAAAGCCCCTATAAAGGCTTAATGTCCATTTTTCAAAAACCGCTCAGCATCAGCTAAGCCTGCGGTTCGTATTCAGTTTTATTTACATATCACTCCGTAATGAAAGGCTTACATATTCTTCTCCTCACTGATTATTGTAGCATATTACGGATCTCTTTGCAATAAGCAGAATTGCCAAAAATCAGGCGGAAATTTCGTCAGGATTTTTTTGCCCGTTTTTTGACCGCAATTTCTCTTTTCGATCAGCCTGCCGTTAAATTGTATTTATTCACACTTTCCGCAGTTACTGCACCCATTACAGCACATCTGCATACCGCAGGTCTCACAGCGTTCTCTGAATACAGGCTTGTATCTGTCCTCATCTCTGACAGGGTATCCAAGGCTGTCATACAAGTCAAAATGTATCGGCTTTCCCCGAAAGCTCATACCCGACTTTCTTGCCTGCTGCGACTGGATATTACCCTCCAGCTTGTAGAGTTTTCCATCCTTGACAAAGCGCCGTCCTGTTCCGCAGAATATAAATGTCACATTTTTATCCACACATTCCTGCCGAAGGAGTTTTACCCATTCATAATGACAGGGTCTTGCTCCATCGTAATTCTCACCGTCGCAGAGAACTTGCTCGATCTGACCCGTTTCAAGATATTTTCTTATACTGACCTGACCGATGAATGGAGCGCACATCACACCCTTGTGCTTGAAAGGAAGTTCAAGCAGTATGGGGATACGTTCGTCTGCACGCCGCTGGTTTTCGGCTGTCACATTAAAAAAGATGTTATCCCAGCCGTCGCCCCAGTCTTTCGGGAGATGCTCCGCCACACGTTCAGGGCGTTTTGTCAGCAGAAAGAATATCACATCGCTGCGTATCTTCATCAGCTCCCACGCTTCATCACGCCACTGGTCTGCCTCAGCAAGAAAGAAATCCGAGGTCATACAAACTCTGATCTGCTCTCCGCTTTTTATCTTGTAATTACCCTTGCGGTCTTTCTGTATCGGGTAGTTGAAGCCTGCCTTAGTCCGATATATATTCGAACCGTCATGATCTCTCATCTTGTCAAGAAAATACATATAGCAATGGTCACAGCCCTCGCTTTTCTTGATACACCCGTGCCAGGGATTCCAGATATCGTGCATATTATTTTCCTTTCAGTGCAGCACTCAGGCTATTCGGAACTCCTCTCGGACCTCTGACAGCAAAAATGCCATATTCAGATTTTAACCGTTCAAATGTAAACTGCTCAGGCTTGTATCTTTTTATCAGTTTGATCTTCATCAGCTTGGTGATCGTAAGCTCAGATGAATGATAATCGTAAGGAATATCCACATCAGTGACCTTGCACTGGTAAAGAATAGCCGATACAGGTGCGCCGACATACAGAAAAACAGTATCATTTTTCTTGATCCCAGCGCCCTGCTTCCAGTCGATCACATCAGCATTATCAAAGGCATGAACGATGTCATAATATTTCGGATTTGAGGGTATCAGCCACTCCTTTGGCGGTCTGATTTTTTGCTTCGTCTTTTTAGAAGCCGTCACGTTATAGCTTACATCTATCAGATGTGTGATCGCATCAAAAGGAACTGTGCCGTCCAGGACGATAGAGATCCAGTTTCCACGGCTGATATGATAGCCCACATAATAACCGTCCTGCTGTACCAGTAAGTCTCGCAGGAGAATGTCATCGAGCTTGACATTCAATATATCCACCATACCGCTTTTATCTCTGTTGATCTTATCATAGGATATGTTCATCACAAGCCCAAACCACTTCTGATTATCAGCGTGACGAAAGACAGCATATTCAGGAAATTTCGCCCACAGATATTCCGGTTTTGATTTGTACTTCTTTTGCATATATCCAAATACTTCTTCACGCATTGTTTTCATAGTATCTCAGCTCACATTCTGACATGAATTTTCTGTAATTATTATACATCTGAGCGCAGAAAAAGTCAATGTAACCACCGCCCACAGCACCCATGTGACAGTCACCACCTCCCACATATCCTTACCAATAAAAGCAGGCTATCGTTAAGTGCCGCCGAAATAATCTCTGTTATGCACAAATGATACATCAGATTTTCTCCGAAATTTTCAGTGTGGATACTTAACGATGAGCCTCATAATTTGGTATAGATATATAGGAGAAGTTTCACCAGACTGCCGCACTCCCAGCACGATAACTGCGCCGATGATTATTACAATATTAGATGTGCAGTCGCAAAGCTCCAATTTCTAACAAGAGTGAGAAAAATTTGAGAGCCGAAGGCTCAAAATGAAAAATGCCCGGAACGGGCATTTTCACAGTTCGCAAGCATGGTATAAACGCATTACAAATTTCAAATTTGAATGCTTTTATACACCGCTTGGCAGAGGGCTGGCTGCCCCTACAACCCCGCAAAGAAAAAGAGAAAGATTCAGCAAAAATTC
>NZ_CACWPP010000164.1 GCF_902762735.1 uncultured Ruminococcus sp. | reverse complement strand
TTGGTTTTCTTTTCCAGCATCTTTTTCACCCCTCTTTATTATACCACACTTATTCAAAAAAGCCTACCCTTTCGGGTAGACTTTTGCGACAGACTGAAGCGGCTGAAAGACTCAGCCGCTTTTGCTATTTTTCGATGAATTTCAGAATGTCACTGAAAACAAGCTCTTTATTTTTTTCGTGAAGTATATTGTGCCTCATATTTTTGTACATCTTGAAACGGGTGTCCTTGTAGCCGAGTTTTATGAGTTTTTGCGCCGCAGCTGCAAGTTTCTGCCTTGAACCTGCACAGGGGTCGTCTGCGCCCGAGAAGAACCTTATCTGCAAAGCTCTGTTTTTAGGCGTATAGCCGCATTTGTAGGTGAGTTTTACCATTTTCAGCATTTCTTCATAGCCGCTGATGCTTAAACTGTATCTGCAAAGAGGGTCGTTGTTTTGTTCGATGACCGCATTTCTGTCAGTGCATGTCCATGAGTTTTTCAGGTGTTCTTTCCTGTATTTTAAACCATATGGCAGATACATTATGAAAATGTCAGCCGCTTTTGAAGCCGCCCGTTTGCCTTTGAAAAGCTCCAGCACCCTGAGGAAAGCCATGCCTGTCCAAAGTATCGTCGGTTCTGAGGGGCTTCCCAGCAAGCATAGCTTATCAAGCTCATAGTCATATTTCCTGATATAGCATCGCGCCGCCAGCGAACCCATGCTGTGGCCCAGCATTGTGAATGGCAGGTCGATCCTGCCGCAAAGATCTTTAGCATACTCTTTGGTTTCAAGTGTTATCTCGTGCAGATCTCTGACCAGTGCATCAGCACCGCCGTTGTAAAAATATCCTCTGTCTTTTGCATCTATGACACTTTCGCCGTTACCGCGATGGTCGTTTGCCACTGTGATATAACCGTTCTCAGCCAGCAGGCGCATAAGTTCTTCGTAGCGTCCCTTATGTTCGTTCTTACCGTGAACTATCTGCACTATGCCTTTAACGGCGAGAGGGTCGGCAGGCTCAAAGCGCACCACGCTCAGCGGGAGCATATCTGTGGAAGAAAGATGTGTGTAGTTTGTTTTGATGACAGCATTCGGCTTATTCATACAAGCGGCACATCTTTCATTACTTCGCTGCGAAGTATTTTTCTGGTAGAACTTTTTGCAAAAGGATTTTTCCTTATCACCAGCCTTGAAAGCTGTTTGTAGGTCGGCTGGTCATGGTTGTAGTCATCAAGTATCTTTTGCAGGGAAGTGTGTATCTCCTCATCGGTCATACCCTGTGCGGTCTCCTGATCGGGATATATCCTGGCAGTCAGCAGGTTTTCGTCACCTGTCACAACTATCTCGCCGATGAGGTCGTTGAGCGCCAGCTTGTTCTCTATCTCTTCGGGTGAGATATTCTCACCGTTTGACAGTATTATAAGGTTCTTGACCCTGCCGTTTATGAACAGGAAGCCGTCCTCGTCCATATAGCCCTTGTCACCCGTATGCAGCCAGCCGCCGCGCATGGCTTCGTCAGTCTCATTCTCCATCTTGTAATAGCCCTGCATAACGCTGGTGCCGCGCACGAGTATCTCGCCGTCATCGGCTATCTTTACCTCAACATTGGGCAGAGGTCTGCCGATCGAGCCTGGCTTGCAGTCGTGGGGTCTGTTGGAGCTTATAACAGGCGAGCATTCGCTCATGCCGTAGCCCTCGAATATCTTTATGCCGTACTTTGCGAATTCTTCTATATAGAAAGGTTCGAGATGTGCGCCGCCTGTGAAGATATGTTCGAGCTTTTGTCCGAATATCTTCTTTCTCAGCATCTCGGGCGGCACGTTATCGCCGAGAGCCTTCATGCGCTTGTAGATAGTCTCCAGCATCATCGGCACCATCAGCATGACATGCGGGTTGAAGATGCTCATATTTCTTACCATGTGCATGAATGAATCGTTTATGCAGATTATGCCGCCCATCCAGAAGCCGTTCAGCCAGTCCATGACAAGGCAGAATGCATGGTGTACGGGCAGTACGCTCATAAACACACGTCCGGGCGGGATATGGAACAGTATAGCTTCGATATTTGAATAGAGATTGCTCTGCGTCAGCATAACGCCCTTGCTTTTGCCTGTTGTGCCCGATGTGTAAACTATCATGCAAATGTCGTTCTCTTCGGGCGGGAGCGGCATGTCGGTGTCAGCACCTGCTTCGGTGAGGTCGGCGATAGTCTCTGTGTTTTCGCACTTTTCCTCTGACAGCAGCCATATCTTTCTGACCTTCGGGCAGTTTGCCTTAATGCTTTCGATAAGTGCGCTGAACTTTGCATCAATAAAAACGCCTTCAATATCAGCACGCTGTATCAGCTCGATAATATCATGGGCAGGCAGACCGCAATCCAGCGGAACAGCCGCATTGTTGGTGGTAACAACAGCCATATAAGCCTCTATCCACTCTACGGAGCTAGTGCCGATAAGTGCGATATGAGCCTTTGAAAATCCCTCAGCAGCCAGACCTTTTTTGATGCTGTCGGTAACGGCACAAAGCTCACCGTAGGTGCGCTCCTGCACGTCTTTCTTCACCAGCCAGCGCACCGCCGGAAGTGCTGAGTATTCGCGTGCGCACCTGCTCCACATAGTATGTAATGTTTTGTCCATCTTAAACCTCCGTCAGTCCATATATTCCTTGAGAAGCTCTATCGCGCCGCCGACAGTGCTTATGCGGGCGAGCTTTTTGTCATCATCGGCAAGGTCGAACTCCACATCGAACTCGTCCTCAAGGTCGCCCAGAAATGTCATTACATCCAGCGAACTCATGCCAAGATCGTCGCGGAAACTCATGTCATTTGTTATTTTGTCAGCGTCCAGTTCGCAGTATTCAGCCGCGATAACTTTGAATTTTTCTTCCATATTCAGATCTCCTTTCAGTTTGTCAAACCATGTCTATTATTTCGGTGATAGTCCTGCCCGGATCTTCAATGCCTCTGAAAAGTATGCGCATCATGTAGTAATACATGAGTTCGGCATCTTTTTCTGTCAGGTGAGCTGTCTGGTAGTGGTATGAGAAATTCAGCTTTCTGTCAGGCAGGTGAGAGATAGTCAGGTACATTTTCTTTGTAGCCGCGCCGTTTGCGAACCACTTGACATGCATGGGCAGTTTGTTGGGGTCTGTCCTGAGGTCGTCCTTTGTCATGGGCGGCTGATATGTCAGGTATACGCTGACATATGTGGTATCATCGGGGGTGTTGTAGCGCTTTTTCATCTCATCGCGGATAAATTCGGGGTCATATCCGCTGAACATATAAATATGGTTCTGATGGTTCTGTATCATACGCGCCGCGTCGATAAAGCTGGTGTTACCGGGTATCACCATTCTGCACGGGAAACACAGCGTCCTGCTGCCGCCCGATGTCAGCTCATCATTTGTGGAGCGCCTTGAAATAAAGTTCTCGACGGTTATATCTTCCTGCCCGTCGTTTACCTTTGAAAGGTAAGTCCTTATGACAAGCAGCATCAGGTTGGTGGGTGAGATCTGGTTGTGCAGGCAGAAATTTATTGCCCTCTGCATGCTGTCAACTTCCAGCTGATAGTCTTTTACTGCCACGAACAGCTCTTTGCGCTCGATGTCTGCGGCGCGCAGTTCGGGGTCGCCGTGTTTTTTGCGTGCTTCCTCCAGCACTGATCTGCCCTGAATATCGGAGTATAGCGGCTCGCCCAGCCTGTCAAGCTCGCTGTCCCAGAAGCGCTTTGCCCTTGCAAGACGCTTGGGGTTAGCGGCTTTTTCAAGGTCAGAGACAAGAACTTTCTCAAAATCAGCGGGCGGCGCGGGCATATCAGTACCTGCGGCAAAATGCTTGTACAGGGACATTATATCGGTTGCCATGACAGCCACGCCCACCGAGTCATTCAGCCTGTGATCCATATGCACAAAAAAGCCGTTATAGCCCTCAGGCAGTTTAACTATGCGGAATTCGCACATGGGTATGTCATCGCCATCAAATGTTTCATATGCCCATTTCTGCATGATACTGTCAGCCTCTTCGAGGGACATGTCGCGCAGGTCTTTTACGGGCATCTCCTCAGGCTCATACTCAGCGATATACTGCTTGATCTCGCCGCTCTCATCAGGTGCTGTGAACCTGAGCCTGAGGCATGAATAGCGCTGTTTTTCCAGCTCTATGCATTTTTTCAGCAGGTCTGTGTCAATATCCATCCTGAATGCCGCAACTATGCTGAGTCCCGACACCTGCTGTGTACCGTACTCACGTATCCAACGGTAGTGCATGTTCTGGGCGGCAGTTAGTGAATAACGCTTTTCCATATATTCCTCCTGTAAATGGTCGTTCCCGACACTCTGTTCAATACAGTTATCTTTCCCGCGCCGCAAGCGTTGAAAAGATGACCGCCAAATTTTTATAACGTCCGTGAAAGAGTGACAGCGGGATAAACATAATTCATAAAATATAACAAACCTTATTCATTATACATTAACAAACCCCTGATGTCAACCACTTTATGACATTTTTTGGTCATTAGTACATTTTTGCAACAAAAAATCATCTTTATACTGTCAAAAAAAACACCGTTTTTACAAATAAGCGAAAAACGGTGTTGAAAAACGTATATGTAACAGATGTCGGCTTTGTGCATCGCCATGTTTGTGCGGCAGAATGACAGCAATTTCTCAGTGAAATGTTTTATGATTTAACATAACGAACGAATTCATAAAACGCGGAGGGAGATCATGTGCTGTACTTTATTTGAAAAGCGGTCATCATGCAGAGAAGTCTGCGCAGAAAAGCCACACGATGCAGTTCTCAGCCTTTTGATGTGCTATATCAGCGGCATGGAGAAGTGTATGTGCATTGACTTTTTTGCGGCGGTTCGTTATAATTAAAGATGAGATGATGCTGTTGACGTAACCTCAAAATGCCCACAGACAGGAGAGTTAAAAGTGGCTGATGACAGGCTCAGCCCTATGAAAATCAGCGCAGTGTATGAGGTCACAGAATATAGGGCATCAGGGGAGGTTTGAAATGAGTAAGACTGTTAGATATGAAGGCTTGAAATGCATACTGTACGAAACTTACATGAACGATGACAGACCTCTTGTAAAAATCATCTCTCCCAAAGATATTGACGCTGCGTATGCGCTTGGGTTTGAGTGTATATAGCAATCCGCCTTAAAATTCAGACAAAATCCAGTCACAAAATCCATATATCCGAGCTTTTGCGACTGGATTTTGTGAATTTAAATAGTTGGATTG
>NZ_CACWPP010000163.1 GCF_902762735.1 uncultured Ruminococcus sp. | reverse complement strand
TTCTGTCACTATTATACTATATTTTCCGGTTTTTGAGGTCTGTTTATTTGGACAGCTTTGTAAATCATCTGTGGTGTGTTAAAGGGATAACCATGATTCATAATTCATAATGCATAATTCATAATTGTTGACATGGTCAGCAGTTCTCTGTTTTGAAATTGGGAATGCGTTTCCGAAATCGTGGGAAATTCACCAAAAATATGTAAAAAAATATGCGGGCAGAACAAAGCCTTTAAACATGCCAAAGAGCGACCCGCGCCCCGTTATCGCGAGAGTGAACAAAATGACCCGTAGGGGCATTTTGGGAACGAAGCGATAACCCTTCCGGGCGCGGCTGAGGTTTGGGGTATGGTGGCGAGTCAGCCTGAAAAATACAAACATAATAAGCGGGCAGAACAAAGCCTTTAAACATGCCAAAGAGCGACCCGCGCCCCGTTATCGCGAGAGTGAGCAAAATGACCCGTAGGGGCATTTTGGGAACGAAGCGATAACCCTCCGGGCGCGGCGGAGTGTGGGGGCATGGTGGCGAGTCAGCCCCCATTCAAGATAGGAGTTTAATATGGGATTTTTTGAAAAGCTGAAAAATGGTCTGAGAAAGACTAAGGAATCAATGATGGGCAGGATCGAAAGACTGCTGCATGCGTTTACCAAAATTGATGAGGATCTGTTTGAGGAACTGGAGGAAACGCTGATATTGTCGGATATTGGCGTGAATACTTCGGTGAAGATATGCGACAGGGTGCGCGACTATGTAAAGCAGAAAGGCATAACCGACCCGTCAGCGATAAAAGATGTGCTGAAAGATGTCATCGCTGAAATGCTGGGCGAGGAACAGCCGCTTGATATGTCCACCACTCCGTCTGTCATACTGGTGATAGGTGTCAACGGCGTTGGCAAGACCACTACTATCGGTAAGCTGGCAAATCAGCTGAAAAATGAGGGCAAGCGCGTTATCGTGGCGGCGGCTGATACTTTCAGGGCGGCGGCGATAGACCAGCTGGAAGTCTGGACTGACAGGGCAGGCGTTGAACTGATAAAGCATAAGGAAGGTTCTGACCCTGCGGCAGTGGTCTATGATGCGCTGACAGCGGCTAAGGCAAGACAGGCTGATGTCGTCATCTGTGACACTGCGGGCAGACTGCACAACAAGAAGAACCTTATGAACGAGCTGGAAAAAATATCTAGGATAGTCCACCAGCAGGCTGAGGGCTGTGCGCTGGAAGTACTGCTGGCACTTGATGCCACCACAGGACAGAATGCGGTAAATCAGGCACAGCAGTTCAACGAGGCGGCAAATATCACAGGCATAATACTCACAAAACTGGACGGCACTGCTAAGGGCGGTATCGTAATAACCATCTGCGATGACCTGAAAATACCTGTCAAGCTGGTGACAGTCGGTGAGAAGATCGACGATATACAGCCGTTCATCGCAAGAGATTTTGTTGATGCGCTGTTTGAGTGATGAGGTGGACTTATGAAACTTGTGATAGCAAGCAATAATAAAGGCAAGATAAGGGAGTACAAGCAGCTTCTTGAAAAACACGGCTACGAGGTAATGTCGCAGTCGGAAGCGGGGCTGAAACTGGAAGTCGAGGAAACAGGCACGACTTTTGCCGAAAATTCGGCGCTTAAAGCAAGGGCGGCATATGCCGAACTGGGCTGTGCGGTGCTGGCAGATGACAGCGGACTGGCGGTAGATGCGCTGGACGGTGCGCCGGGCGTATATTCGGCAAGGTACGGCGGCATTGATGACGATGCCGAAAGATGCGAATATCTGCTGAAAAATCTGGAAGATGTACCCGATGACAAAAGGGGAGCGCACTTCGTCTGCACCATACATTTCATCGACACCGACGGCAGTGAGATATGCGTCGAGGGCAGAGTTTACGGCGAGATAGGCAGAAAGCCCGTCGGTGAGAACGGCTTTGGCTATGACCCCGTTTTCATGTACAAGAGCAGAAGTTTCGCTCAGATACCCGCTGAGGAGAAGAATGCAGTGTCTCACAGGGCAGAAGCTCTTAAAAAGCTGGAAGAAGAATTGCAGAAACGCGGATAATAATAAATATGACTATCCCTTTAGCACACCAACTAAAAATGCGGTAAACAAAAGGATAATTGAGCGCCATACGCCAAGAACCTAGCCGCTGTTTTTGTGGTGTGTCAGCGGGATAACCGCAATAATAAAACAGAAAACCTCCTGCGGCATGAAAGCGGACCGCAGGAGGTTTTGTTATTTCTTCTTTATTTTGTCGATATTCTTGTTGATGTTTTCTCTTATGTTCTCGACTTTCAGGTTTTCGCGCAGCGTCCCTACCGAGAAATTCTCGCGGAACTCGCGGTATCTTTCAAGGCTGTTGTGCAGTGTATCGGAAAATCTCAGCGGCACGAAGAAGTGAGAAACGCCCTTCGTTTTCTCGCGGAAAGTGTCTATCTGCGCTCTCAGCTCGTCTATCTTGACGATTATGTTATGTTCGCGGGCAAACTCTGCGATATTGACGATGTTGTTGATGGATATTGCAAGGTCGATAAGAAAAACGCCATAGTAAAGCCCCACAAAAAAGGTGAACTGCAAATTGTTTATCAGAAAATTCACGGTGCTTGTGATCGGCGGGTCAAGCAAAAATACGTAACCTATACTCAGCACCAGCCAGAAAAAGCTGTATAGCGGGCAGATGATGCCCTTAATATTCCCCCAGTACTGCGTATAATCCCACAGCATTATTTTCAGCTTGACAATGAATATCAGCCCCGTGAAGTATTCCAGCGCCGTTATGCAAGCCGCCATTATCAGGAACAGGATCAGCTTGCGCAGCCACCCGTCATTTATCGGCAGAATATTTTCCAGCCGCCGCAGCCAGAAAAGCAGCAGCAGCGAAAAGCCGTAAAGCGGCAGATACGGTCCTGTAAGAAATCCCGGATTGAGCCACTTGCGCTCAACATTCACAGGGTCAAAAAACTTTCGGTAGAAAAATTCCAGCACCCAGCCTATCATGCTTCCCAAAGCAAACAGATAAGCAGTTTGTATAAATGGCAGCATATGTCAGCCCCTTCCTTCTTTTTCTCTATACTATTTTAACCTATTTTTACTCTTATGTCAACAAAAATCTTCCAATTTTGATGTGTATTGCTGATGATACATAATGGCTGTTCTTTCGTATCGTGATCATCCCGCTGATACACCAATATCGGGAACCCAATACAGTTGGCGGTTATCTTTCCCCCGCCTGCGGCGGGGGAAAGATAACATCAACTCAGTTTTTCCTCATTGATAAAGGTATTTTTCAGTGGTGTGCTAAAGGGATAGTCATTTTTGTATATAATACGCCCGATAAGCAAAAAAACAAGGCAGAGCCTGAACTCTGCCTTGTATCAACAGGAGTTTCCGCCCCTGCCTTATAAATTTCCTTTAAATTACTCCCAATTTTGATATGTATTGCTGATGATGCACAACCAAATTGGGATCTAAATTAAAGACCCGAAGTAGCCGAATAGTTAGGCGCTTCCTTAGTGATGTAAATATCGTGTGGGTGGCTCTCTTTAAGACCTGCACCTGTGATGCGTACAAACTTTGCCTTCTCGCCCAGTTCGGGGATAGTGTGGCAGCCGCAGTAGCCCATGCCCGCTCTGATGCCGCCTACCAGCTGGAAGATGGTGTCAGAAACAGGACCCTTGTAAGCAACACGACCCTCAACGCCCTCAGGAACGAGCTTCTTGGAGTTGGTCTGGAAGTATCTGTCCTTAGAACCCTTAGCCATAGCCGCCATAGAGCCCATGCCGCGATAGACCTTGAACTGTCTGCCCTGATATATCTCGGTCTCACCCGGAGCTTCCTCACAGCCTGCCAGCAGTGAGCCAAGCATAACCAGATTAGCACCTGCCGCCAGAGCCTTTACGATGTCGCCCGAATACTTGATGCCGCCGTCAGCGATAACAGGTATGCCGTACTCAGCCGCAGCGCATGCAGCATCATATACAGCAGTTATCTGAGGTACACCGATACCTGCCACAACTCTTGTAGTGCAGATAGATCCTGGTCCGATGCCGACCTTTATAGCGTCAGCGCCAGCCTCGCACAGCGCCCTTGCAGCCTCAGCAGTTGCAACGTTGCCTGCGATAACGGGTACGTTCGGGAAGTTGGATTTCAGCTTCTTCAGGCACTCGATAACGTTCTTTGAATGACCGTGTGCCGAGTCAAGAGCCAGTATATCAGCCTGAGCGTCTATCAGTGCGCCCGCTCTTTCAAGAATATCCTGTGTCATGCCGACAGTAGCGCCGCAGAGCAGTCTGCCCTTCTGGTCTCTTGCAGAGTTGGGGTACTGCACAGCCTTCTCAATGTCCTTTATAGTGATAAGACCCTTGAGAACGCCGTCATTGTCAACCAGCGGGAGCTTTTCGATCTTGTGCTGCATGAGTATCTTCTTTGCACCGTCAAGATCTGTGTCAACAGGGGCGGTAACAAGGTTCTCTCTTGTCATCACCTTGCCTATCTTTATGGAAAAATCAGTGATGAAACGCAGATCTCTGTTGGTGAGTATACCTTCCAGCCTGCCGTTTTCGTCAACTATCGGCACACCTGAGATCTTGTACTTGCCCATCAGCTTGTCAGCTTCTTCAACTGTCCTGTCAGCGGTCAGCGAGAAGGGGTTAACGATAACGCCGTTTTCCGAACGCTTTACCTTATCGACTTCTTCTGCCTGCTGTGTGATGGTCATATTCTTATGAATGATGCCTATACCGCCTTCACGCGCGATAGCGATAGCCATTTTTGACTCTGTAACAGTGTCCATCGCAGAGGTCATGATAGGTGTATTCAAGACGATGTCCTTAGTAAGATGGGTGTGAATATCCACCATATCAGGTGTGCAGTCACTCTCTCCGGGAATAAGGAGAACGTCGTCAAAGGTAAGACCTTCTTTTCCGAACTTGTTGTTTGCGTTAGTATCGAGCATAACATTACCTCCCACAAAGTCTTTATTTTTTACTTATAATATCATATAATGATACACGATTTTCATTGATTTGTCAACGGAATATTGCGAACTAAATATTAATTTTTGTGATTATCCCGCTGATACACCAAAATAAACGATGTTATATCGGGAATTGAATACAGTTGGCGTATATCTTTCCCCCGACTGCGGCTGATGCGTTCTGCTCACCGCGCAGAGCTTTCCTGCGGCGCTTGACGAGGTTGACAAGTCCTGCACTTTGTAGTATAATTATTAATATGGCACGTATTTGCTATGAACGATCTTGAAATTACGGAGGGATACCTATGAATAAAACAGCAGTCATTCTTTCTGCCGCAGTGATGATGCTCGCAGGTACATTGAACTGTGGCGCTGCACCTGTCATAAGGGGCGATATTAACGGCGATGGCTTGGTCAATGTGGCTGATATTGTAAAAGTTGCCGCCCATGTAAAGAATATCAGAGCGCTCGACAGCAAGGCTATGAAACTTGCCGATCTCAATTTTGACGGCAGGATAAATGTCACCGACATTTCACTGCTGGCGGCGCATGTCAAGGGCATAAGGCAGTTACCGTCCGACCCTGACAGTGCTGATGAGACTTTTGAGGGCTATGATGCTTTCCTGATGTTTGCCGACGGGAATATGAACTGGGGCAACTGGAACGGTCAGGGCTATCACGGTCAGCCTTCTTTCGGCGTTGATGCTGATGTCACTGCTGACGGCACATACACCGTAAGCATCACAAGGGCGAGCATACAGGCGCGTGACGATGCGGGCGTGAATGAAAGTTTGCAGTACTATGAGAACTGGGACGGCTCTGAGGAGCTGAAATCGCCTGAGGGCGTGACTATGCTGTGTGTTGACATAACAGGTCTGCTGGACGGCACACTTGCGGCTGACGGCAAAGAGCTGGAGGGCTTCCTTGCAGAAGGGGAGAATGCCAACATAAATAAGAAAGTAAAGGGCGACTATCGCGGCGATGAAATAAAAGTCGAGCTGCTGAGCATTGAAGCTGACGGCTGGGAGATAGATTTTGACCCGTCTAAGGTGAGATACGGCAACCTTGATGAAGAGGACAACTGCTACCGCATAGAGATAGCTGACCTGATGCTGCGCGATGCATCGGAAGCGGCGATAGATGTTGACGAATTCGGCTTCTACGATTCGCTGAGCGTCACTTTCAGGGTATCTGGCATCAAGGGAACAGCTGATAACACTGACGAAACAGGCACTCCCGATGATGAGGCATGGGATTGGTCTGAGCTGGAAAATGAGGCGTAATATCTGAATGATCTTGCTTTGATAATGACTCCCGATTTTGATGTGTATTGCTGATGATACAAAATGGCTGTTCAATACACAGCCAAATTGGGAAAATAATGATAAAAGCCGATGCATCGCGCATCGGCTTTTTGTATTGCTATTTTTTGCCCGCAACAGATATACGGTTGACTGCCCTTTTGAGCTGTCTTTCCGCAAGGTCGAACTCTGTGCGGCTGGTCTGCGCTTTGAGCTGTTTCTCAGCCCTCTCTTTGGAGCGCTGTGCGCGGGCAACGTCTATCTCATCAGACCATTCCACCGCAGAGGTAAGCACAGTAACAGTGCCGTCCTCAGATACCTTTACAACGCCGTCAGAGATCGCCGCAGAGCGGAACGCGCCGTCGATCTTTATCTTCATCTCAGCAGGCACAAGGCTCGCCACATACGGCGAATGACCTGCAAGTATGCCCACATACCCCGTAGTCGTCTTTGCTACCAGCTGTTCGGTCTCGTCCTGAAAGAATACCTTTTCTGGGGTCAGCACCTTTAACTTGAAAACTGCCATAGCCGCCGCCTTTCGTTATTCTTCTTCGGCGGACTTCTTCGCCTTCTCCACAGCTTCGTCTATCGTGCCCACAAACAGGAAAGCCGATTCGGGCAGGTCATCGTGCTTGCCCTCGATTATCTCCTTGAAACCGCGTATGGTCTCTTTCAGGGGCACATACTTGCCCTGATAGCCTGTGAACTGTTCTGCCACAAAGAAAGGCTGTGACAGGAAACGCTGTATCTTTCTCGCTCTTGATACGGTCAGCTTATCTTCATCGGAAAGTTCGTCCATACCCATGATGGCGATGATGTCCTGAAGTTCAACATATCTCTGAAGTATCGACTGCACCTGTCTTGCCACCTGATAGTGTTCATTTCCCACTATCTCGGGTGTCAGTATGCGCGAAGTGGACTCCAGCGGGTCAACTGCGGGGAATATACCCAGCGAAGCTATGCTTCTCGAAAGTACCGTAGTAGCGTCCAGATGTGCGAATGTGGTAGCAGGTGCGGGGTCAGTCAGGTCGTCCGCAGGCACGTAAACTGCCTGTACCGAAGTGATAGAACCCTTGTTGGTGGAGGTTATCCTCTCCTGCAAAGCACCCATCTCGGTCGCCAGTGTGGGCTGATAGCCAACGGCAGAAGGCATACGTCCCAGCAGAGCCGAAACCTCAGAACCTGCCTGTGTAAATCTGAATATGTTATCAATGAAGAGTAGTACGTCCTGACCTTCCACATCGCGGAAATACTCCGCCATCGTCAGACCCGACAGACCGACTCTCATTCTCGCTCCGGGCGGTTCGTTCATCTGACCGTACACCAGAACGGTCTTGTCGATAACGCCCGACTCTTTCATCTCCCAGTAAAGGTCGTTGCCCTCACGGGTACGCTCGCCAACGCCTGTGAATACCGAGATACCGCCATGCTGGTTGGCAACGTTGTTGATAAGTTCCTGTATCAGCACCGTCTTGCCAACGCCCGCACCGCCGAACAGACCTATCTTGCCGCCTTTAAGATACGGTGCTATCAGGTCGATGACCTTGATGCCTGTTTCCAGTATCTCGTTGGCAGCAGTCTGCTCTTCGTATGTGGGAGGCTCGCGGTGTATCTCCCAGCGCTCTGCATTTTCGGGCGCAGGCAGATTGTCAACAGGCTCACCCAGCAGGTTGAACATTCTCGAAAGGGTCGCCCTGCCCACAGGTACGGATATAGCCTTGCCTGTATCAACAGCGTCAACGCCCCTCACCAGACCGTCAGTCGAGGACATAGCGATGCACCTTACCACATCATCACCGATGTGCTGTGCCACCTCGACCACCAGCTTAGTGCCGTTATTGTCTATTTCAAGCGCATTCAGAAGGTTCGGCATATGTTCTTTGTCAAAGCGCACGTCAACGACCGCTCCGACTATCTGCACGACCTTGCCTATATTTGTGCTTTCCATCAGCTTTCTTCCTTTCCGAACTCATAACTGTGTATCGGCTGCGCACCAAGCGATGTCCCACACATAATTATGAATTATGAATTATGAATTGTGGTTATCCCGCTGACACACCACAAAAACAGCGGCTATACAGAACTTAAGGTTCTTGGCGTATATCTTTCCCCCGCCGCAGGCGGGGGAAAGATATG
>NZ_CACWPP010000162.1 GCF_902762735.1 uncultured Ruminococcus sp. | reverse complement strand
GTGATAGCAGCGTGCATATCACCGAACTGGCTTCTGTGACACTCATCGAAAATGATGACCACTCGCTTGTCATAGACTTCGTGTGCAGGATTTTTCTTGATGAATGTGGCGAGCTTCTGAATGGTAGTGATGATGATACGGCAGTCGGGATCTTCAAGCTGCCGTCTTAATACCGTGGTAGAGGTGTTGCTGTTGGCGGCACCCTTTTCAAAACGGTCATACTCACGCATCGTCTGATAGTCAAGGTCTTTACGGTCAACGACAAACAGCACCTTGTCGATATATTCGAGCTTTGAAGCCAGCCGAGCCGACTTGAACGAGGTCAGCGTTTTGCCCGAACCTGTAGTATGCCAAATATACCCACCGCCTGCAATAGAGCCATATTTCTTGTAGTTGTTTGCAATCTCAATACGGTTCAGGATGCGCTCCGTGGCAACGATCTGATACGGGCGCATGACAAGTAGCAGATTCTCAGAAGTGAATATGCAGTATTTTGTGAGAATATTAAGTATTGTATGCTTTGCAAAAAATGTCTTTGTGAAGTCCACAAGGTCGGGAATGACCTTGTTGCTCGCATCCGCCCAGAACGAAGTGAACTCAAAGCTGTTGCTCGTTTTGGTCTTTTTCCTGGACTTGCCGGCTTCCTTCACGGCATTGAAGCGTGTGGTGTTGCTGTAATACTTGGTGTTTGTGCCGTTGGAAATAACGAATATCTGCACATACTCAAAAAGCCCTGAGCCTGCCCAGAAGCTGTCACGCTGATAGCGGTCTATCTGATTGAATGCTTCACGGATCGGCACACCACGTCTTTTCAATTCGATATGCACAAGCGGAAAGCCGTTGACAAGCACCGTCACATCATAGCGATTCTGCCGCTTGCCCGTGTCCACCTCATACTGATTTATCACTTGCAGATGATTATTGTGGATATTCTTCTTGTCGATCAGCGTGATATTTTTCGACGTGCCGTCATCACGCTTCAAGACCTTTACGCTATCTTCCTGTATCGTCTTTGTTTTCTCGACAATACCCTCATTGGCGTTTGCGATATATTCCGCAAAAAAGCGTTTCCATTCGCTGTCTGTGAAGGTATAGCCGTTGAGCCGTTCGATCTGCGCACGGAGGTTGGCGATTAAGTCATCTTCCTTGTGAATGGTCAGATACTCATAGCCCAGCTCACCCAAACGGCGGATAAACTCCTTTTCAAGCTCCGCTTCGCTTTGATATGCTTCGGCAGTACGCTGTTCGGGGATATACTCGGTAACTACCGTGTTTTCGCTTGTGGCGGCTACGATGTTAAAATAGCTCATTTACAATCCACTCCTATCATACTTTGTGTCATATGTGAAATGGCAGACAATGAATAGTTGCTCCAATCAGATTGCAGTTTAGTTTGGTGACCTAATACCCATTTTATAGCTTTTTTCAGGTTTTTACTTGGCAGATTACCGGCTAATACCTCACCTGATTCGATTGCAATTGAGACTTCATATTCTCCGTATTGAGCATGAACATGAGGAATAGTATGGTTTTGTTCATTGGAATGAACAATAAAGGTGATACCATCTTGCTTTCCAACTTTCCCTCTGATTTCATATAGTTCAAATACATCATTAACGAATTGAACTATTTCTTTCGGTTCAAATTCTTTTCTAATAATCCATTCTTTATGTTCCATTACTTATTACCTCAAAGGACAACAGCTTGTCCCGATAGTATTCATACTGTTTCCGTCTTGCTTCTATCTCCGCAGGCAAGCCCACGGAAATGTCGTTGCAGAGCTTGTCAAAGCGGTCAAGGATTGATACTATGCGTTCTTGTTCTTTTATTGGTGGAACAGGGATTTTGATTTCTTTTATCTGTCCTGCTGTGACAAGAGGTTGCCCACCACCTTTTGCAAATCTATTTAGATTCATATTTACGAGTAAATAATAGATGTATTCAAATATCACACTATCCTTTACATCTAAAATCAGTGTATTATCTGATACGTCGTATTCTCCGTCGGCTATGTGAACATACCCTGCATTTGCTCCAACTCTTGCAATAAGAATTTGCTTTTTGTTATATTCAAACTTATCACAGTATGCAATTATTCCAGTTGAGCCATAAACAGGATATGCACCCTCTTGTTTCTTTTCTTTATTCTTTCCAGAAGCAACCTTAATTGCAATATCGTTGATTGTTCTCCATTCGCGCTCACTTGCCCCCCCCCCGTGGACACCGAAGTCTAACAGGAGGTCACGATAGTATTCGTACTGTTTCTTGCGAGCTGTAAGCTCTGCTGTAAGCTCTGCTGTAAGCTCTGCTGTAAGCTCTGTGAAATTGTCAAGGATCTTGACAATTTCACTCTGTACCTCCAAAGGCGGTACAGGAATTGTTATATCGGCAAGTTTGTCGGGAGTGACCTCTATAACTTTTGTTCCGTGTGCTAACTTTTTCTTTTGAGCATAGAACATCGCTGTATGGAAATAGTAGCACAGGTATTTCGGGTTTAGGGTGTGATGAATAATAGCGGTATGACCGCTAACGGCAATTTCATCATCACCAAGCCACGCAACACACTTGCACACATCATCAATGTTTTCGCTTGTTACCGCCATTACAATATCATTCTTGACAGCGTATTTCTGCTTTTTGGCGGTATCTTCGCTGATGAAAGTCAGAGTTTTATCAGCAAACAAGCCGTATCTTGTGTATATCTGCCCGTAGTGGATACAAGGCACACCGTCCTCACAAAAGTCTTTTTTCTGAAAGCTGCCGCCTCTGCTGATAGTGGCAACTTCACCGAGCTTTTTGTATTCCACACCGTTAGGGCAAAGCTCTTTTATAAGTTTTTCAAGTTTGGTCATCTTCTTCATCTTCCTCATATTCAGGCTCAATATACCTGATTTCTGTAATACATTCTTTAATTGTCGGGAACACTACTTCATGTTCATCGCCTTTTGTCAATCTGCATTCGATACCTACCAGACGGTAAATCGCTTCTTCAAGCCCCTCTAAATCGATCCCATAGTAAGGCTCGCAGATTTTGGCGGACATCCATGTCATAGTTCCATATAACTTACTTTCAATATACGAATTTTCAGGCTCTTTGCTCCAAGAAACATAAATATCATTATAGTTAGGCTCGATCTTGTCCGTGTTATCGTCACAAGAATGATGACCAAGATATCTGTAAACTGTTCCCTGATATAGTATCATATCAGCACATTCATGAAAAATAGGCTTATCCATTGTTCTGAATGATAATATAAAATCGTATAGTGCCTTGAAAAACGTCTGATACGCTTTCTCTAACTCAGGTTTCTTTTTAGAACCTACATACGTTGAACCAGTCCAATAGTTAACAGCATGGATAATGTTTGAAAACAGAATTGTTGCTTGATCAATGGTCATAGCTTTTATTCGTTTCGATGCCGTCCTAAGCTGGCATGATATCCTATGTGTAATATCAGCACTTTCTTTATATTCGTCAGACCACATCGGGTATTTGTATTCTTCCATTCTACACCTCAAACTTCCTTCTGATGTGATGGGCATATTTATTATAAATCCTCATTCAATTCCGCTTCAATTTCCTCTATCGTCGGCAGCGAACCCTTAAAGTTTTCAGGTATCAGCTTAGAAAGCTCATAGCTCGATACACCCAGCGGCTGCGAGGTGGATTCAAGGGCGTACTGCGCTTCGATCTTGTCCATTGACTTGCAGACAAGCAGTCCAACCGCAGGATTCTGCCAGTCCTCTTTGAGCTGATGATTGACCGCCACCACATAAGTTCCGAGCTGCCCTGCAAAGGACGGCTCAAACTCTGTCACCTTGACTTCAAGCACCACATAGCACCGCAGATTGATGTTGAAAAACAACATATCCACGAAGTTTTCCGTTTCACCGATCTCCAGACGGTACTCTCTGCCGACAAACGAGAAACCGCTGCCGAGTTCAAGCAAGAATCTTGTGATATTATCCATGAGAGCGTCTTTCAGCTCTTTCTCATTGTATTTCTCCGTCAGCGTGAGAAAATCAAAATTATACGGGTCTTTTGTGATCGCCTGTGCAAGATCACTCTGCACCGCAGGGAGCGTGGTCTGGAAATTGGTGATTGCCTTGCCCTGCCTGTCATACAGATCGGTGTCAAGAAAGTTCAGCAGCACCGCCCTCGACCAGTTATTCTCAATGACCTTATTCACATAGAACAGGGCTTTTTGCTGTTCGCCTCGGCACTTATCGATGATTACCTTATGGTGTCCCCACGGTATCAGAAAAATGTTTTTATAGTCATCAGAATTTGCGACAAGCTGGGGCAGATTCTCATTTGCGAAATTCGCCCCAAGCTGGGGCAGATTTTCTGTCAGGGGATAAAGCTCGTAGAATCGCCACATATAACGCAGATTCGTTTCAGAAAATGAACTTGAATCAGGGAATATCGCTTTCAGGTCGGAACTGAGTTTTTTATAAAAGCCCGAACCGTACTTTGCTGTAAGCTCCATCTGAGAAATATCTCTGCCGATAGACCAATAAAATTGCAGCATCTCGCTGTTGACACGCACAGCCGCTTTGATCTGCGAACTTCTGAACCTGTCGGAAAGCTCGCTGAGCCATTTTTTATAATTCTCATCAATAGGTACGATGTTATTCATGTTATCCCTCTATCTCCGCAATGATACGGTCGATCTCTGCCCTCAGCACATCTTCACGCTTCACAATCTCAGCAATCTCGGCATTCAGCACCGCAATGTCGATGACCTCTCTGGTGTCCTCCTGTTCAACATACGTCGAAACGGACAGGTTATAGTCATTCTCGGCAATTTCGGAATTAGGCACAAGTCGGCAGAAGTAGTCGGCATCGGCACGTTCTGTAAACGCTGCCACAATCTTTGAGATATTTTCCTCGGTCAGCTTGTTATTATTCGTGACCTTGACGCACTCCTTTGAAGCATCAATGAAAAGTGTGCTGTTTGCGGTCTTGTTCTTTTTCAGCACCATAATACAGGTTGCGATAGAAGTGCCGTAAAACAGGTTGTCGGGGAGCTGGATGATGCAGTCAACAAAGTTGTTGTCGATAAGATACTTGCGTATTTTCTGCTCCGCACTGCCGCGGTACATCACGCCGGGGAAACATACAATAGCAGCGGCACCGTTGTTTGCAAGCCAAGACAAAGAGTGCATAATAAACGCAAGGTCAGCCTTAGACTTCGGAGCAAGCACACCCGCAGGCGAGAAACGGGGATCGTTTATCAGCA
>NZ_CACWPP010000161.1 GCF_902762735.1 uncultured Ruminococcus sp. | reverse complement strand
CTTGCTGGGTTTGAAAGCCAGCGCATATTGTGAACTTGTGTACACAATATGCAGAGCTTGCTGGGTTTGATTTTGATATTCTTCCGACCGCTGAGGTCGAACAGGTTTATTTTCATCGCTTTCGTGAAAGTATTTCTGAGCGAACTCTCATAGTCGCTCAGGCGCTCCTCTGAGCGGTTGGAGCTATGCGACTTCGTGATAAAATCAAATTTCCCATAACAACTTGTCGAACGCAAAACTCATCTGACACAGCAAAGTTCATGCGCACTGCCAATAGATAAAGTACGGTGTTGCTCGCTATAATATTATCATCGGGTATCCTCCCGAAATCTGAAATAAACGGTGGTGATGATATGGCTGACATCGCAAAGAAGATCACGAAGCTCGATGATAAGATTAGCAAGCTGAGAGAGCGTATCAAGAACGATACGGCTGAATGTGAAAAGCTGAGTGAGCAGAAAGCTCTGCTGATCTATCAGTCGCTGTGCAAGCAATATAGCTGTGAGGGACAGGCTCTTGCGGATATGATCGCAAGAGAACACGAACAAGCGGCTATGTCCGGTGCTAATGATGAACCTGTGTCGGATAACAGCTATGCCGATGATGCTGATGAGGAAAAAATGCTCGGTCAGACTTCGTTCTTTGATGAGAAGTCGAACCCCTATGCGGTTTAAGATATAAAACCGACAACAAAACGATTATAGTGATCTCTTTCAATTGGTAAATTAGTTATGGAATATGCTTACTGTAAGCGTTCAGGTGCAGAGTACCGTCTCGGCGTAATGATCGATTGACTTTTGGGATAGGGTTTAGTATAATATCATATATAGGACACTTTTCGATTTATTTGTAAAAAATTAAAGACATGGCTTTCGCATCACAATACATTATGCACCCGACAAAGAGCGCAGAAAAAGTCGGGACAAAAATGCCCTGATGTGATATAATGAATTTGAATGGAATGAGGTGACCGTTATGAAAGGCTGGATCGAAGGATTTCAGGCTTCCATTGATTTTATAGAGCAAGATCTGCTGAACGAACTTGATATTGAGGAGATAGCTAAAAAAGCTGCATTATCTCCCTTCTATTATCAGAGGATCTTTGGCGCTCTATGCGGTATGACTGTCGGGGAATACATCCGTGCACGCCGTATGACGCTGGCGGCGCAGGAGCTTGCTTGCTCCGAGCATAAGGTGATAGACATCGCCATGAAGTACGGCTATGATTCGCCTGACAGCTTTACGAAAGCATTTCAGCGCTTTCACGGGATCTCTCCTTCTCTGGCGAGAGAGGCAGGTGCAAATCTGCGGTCATTCGCTCCGTTGCATATCAAGATCACATTGGAGGGCGGTAATATGCTGGATTACAAAATTGTGGAAAAGGCACCGTTTACGGTTGTTGGTATCAAAAAGAGGTTCAGTGCTGAAACAAGCTACAAAGAAGTTCCGAGATTCTGGAATGACTGGATGGCAGACATGAAAGGCTTGAAAGGGATGTTCGGTATCTGCACAGATATGGACGGAAAAACCTTTGACTACTGGATCGCTGACCTTTATCTGCCGTGGGAGGATATTCCGTCAGGCTGTGAAGCATATCAGATTCCCGGAGGACTATGGGCGTTGTTCAAGTGCAAGGGCGCTATGCCCGAAGCTATGCAGAAGGTCAATACACAGATATGGTCGGAATGGCTGCCCTCGTTGCAGGGCTATGCTTTAGCAGGCAATTATTCGTTGGAATTCTATCTGCCGCCTGCGGAAGATCCTGCTGATACTGAGAGCTATATCTGTATTCCCTTGAAGAAGCTGTAAGAGGTGATAGCATGGATCAGAAAACTGGATTCAGCCTGTTGCAGCCCTTTGGAATGGATATAGAGTACCGCAGGATACCGGATCATGTCATGCATGATCTCGGTCTTGACAAATTCTGTCAGGAAATATCAAGTGATGGCAAAGAACGACGTTTGGTTGCTAATGTGCTTTCACAAATATCAGACGATCCCAAAGTTGCCGCATACCGTCAGCATATCTTCGGGGATATATTCCGATCGCCTGAGCTGAGAAAGACCATGCTGGAGCTGTTTGACAAAATACAGTTCATGCGGGACTTTTCCACTATGCACAAAACCTCAGATGAGGAGCTTGGACTGTGGCATCTCTTTCACCGCCTTGACGAGCTGGACAGCTACATCAAGACCGTAGAGACGATGCGTGATCGCCTTTCCGATGAGAGGATCCAGTCCGAGGGACTGATCTCACTGAGGGACTACATCACCGAGCTTTACGAGGATGCTTGCTTTGCCGAGATGAAAAAGGACATAGCTGCGCTGAAAATGAAAGCATCTGATGTGCAGAGCGTTACCCTCGGCATCAATGTCAACGAGCGTTTTGAAGCGGTCAGCATCGGGCTGGTCTCCGTCAACAAAAAGCCTTTTAAGAGATCGGGTATCGTCAGCAATTTTGCGGACGCTATCGCAAATAAGGAAAGGATACAGGATACCTCAGACTGGGACGGTGATCTGCACTATCAGCTTATCGACAGAGAGGAAAAGCGTGGTATCATTGATCATATGAAGAACGAGGCAGGCTTGCTTGCGGTACGATCTTCATTCGCCACCGATGCCAGAGCCAAGTCCACGATCGTCAATGCTATGGCTGACGGTGCAATGGAAAACTCCACATTCTATCTGGATACTGTGGTGAATAAAATGCTCAGTTCCCTTGTGAAGAAGCTGAGGGATATCCTTACCAAGTATGCAAATGTAGCGATCGTGAATATTTCAGGACTGGTTCCGGAGTTCATATACTACATCAGATGTGCGGAATTGATCGGCGGTCTGACAGAAAAGGGCTGCGTATTCAGCGAGGCACAGCCTGTTGCTGAGGGTGAGACTTCCATGCAGGCAAAGGGCTTTTACGATCTGAAGCTCGCTATGAATATGGAGAATGTCAGCGAGATCGTTCCCAATGACCTTTGTTTCGACCAAAAGCACACTGTCTATATCCTCACTGGAGCGAACCGCGGCGGCAAGACCACGATCACACAGGCTGTCGGTCAGCTTTTTATTCTGGCTCAGGGCGGACTTTTCGTTCCGGCGGAGAGCTTCCGCTATGTTCCCTGCGACTGTATCTATACCCACTTTCCGGCAGACGAGGATAAAACAATGGATCTGGGGAGACTGGGCGAGGAGTGCGTCCGTTTCAAGGAAATGTTCTCTCGATCAACGAACAAGAGCCTGATACTGCTGAACGAAACTTTCTCAACTACATCATTTGAAGAAGGATACTACATCGCAAAAGACTCCGTGAAAGCACTTCTTGCAAAGGGCGTGAGAACGATCTACAATACCCATATGCACAAACTGGGATATGATGCTGAGGAGCTTACTCGTGAAATTGGTGGCACAGGAGCAGCTTCACTGGTCATGCAAACGGAGGAGGGCAAGCGTTCTTTCAAGGTGGCTCTTGCAAAACCGGAAGGATCGTCATACGCCAAGGATATTGCCAAAAAATACGGCGTGACCTATGATATGCTTGTCGGAGGTAGTGGCTCATGATGAAAGCATTGAAAATGATCGGTATCATTCTTGCTGTGATCATTGTTATCCTTTTATGTGTGTATCTATTCGTGCTTCAATATCCAAAATTGAAAAAGGACCCGAAAGTGGGCAAATGGTACAAGATCACAAGCCAAGATATGCTGTGTTCGGACGGCAGCCAGTATAAAGCGTTCTTCCGAAAAGGGTCTGAAAACAAAGTGCTGATCTATTTTGCAGGCGGCGGTATCAGCATCAATGCGGAGACAGCAAAAGAGGATATGTTCATCAGGAGGGTCGCACCTATTGATAAGTTTGCCAATAACATGATGAACAGCGGTGGTATTGCAACTCCAATTGACGGAAACCCGTTCAAGGACTGGACTGTGATCGCCCTGCCCTATGCAACAGGTGATCTTCACTCAGGTACAAATGATCTTGAGTACACTGACAAGGACGGAAACAAGAAGATACTCTATCATCACGGATATACCAACTATACGGCTGTGATGCAGAAAGCGATTGAGTTTGGCGGTATCAGTGATCCTGAAGCTGTTATGGTGACGGGATACAGTGCAGGGGCAGGGGCGGCTTCGCTTCTTGCAAACGATGTGTTTACAAACTATTTCCCGAATGCAGAGAGCAAGACCGTGCTGGTCGATTCAATGCTCATGTTTATTGATAACTGGCACACTATTTCGACTGATGTATGGAAAAGTCCTACGGAGATCTCTGGCAGGATCAGAACAAATAATATCGTGCTTGACAGTCTGACTGCACTTCATGAGGACTTCGGAGATGATGTGACGATACTGTTTGACTGCTCTGTGCGTGACGGTGAACTTGCAAAGGCGCAGAATCTATTTGATCACGGGAAACCCGAAGTTGATGAGAGTATCGTAGATATATTTCAAAACCATCTGAAAGAAACGATACCGCAGTTCGAGGGAATCGGCGCACATCTTTACATCTGGGACGGATCGCCGTTCTATGATGATCCACGCAATATAACGAAGCATACCATTATTGTAACACCTGATGTTTATTCAGACATGAATAAAAATGGTATTTCCGTCGCAGAGTGGGCGTACAATGCAACGAATGGCACAGCTGAGAATTACGGGCTTGACCTTGTGGATAAAGTGTATGAGAAAACAGAATAGCCGAACAGGATCTAAAAAAGAACATCTTATTCTGCTACTCAACAATTGGTAGAAAAAGGCTCATGATGCAGAATATCGGAACTGCGTGAGAAATATGACCTTCACATGATCGCAGAACGCTTCGTCAGTGAGGAAATGTGCTGTAACTGAATACTAACCGAAAGCTCTCGGAAATGCCCTGTAAGCGTTTCTGAGGGCTTTTCCTTTCAGCAGATAGTTTCTCCATAACCGCCACGGACGGCTCTAAGTGCCTTTTCCGTTTGCCGGAGAGCCTATCGTCATTCAAAGTCGTTCCGCTTACGCTTCTGCTGTTGTCCTCGGCTCTGTTCATGGCGGAGATATTCCTCGATCGTCCTCGTCGCTTCGGACAGCTCACGGGACTTTTTATCCGCCTGACGGTATTCTGCATCTTTCTGTGACCGCTTTTCTTGAAGCGACTTAATATGCTTTTCAAGATCTTCGACTTTCGGAATATTGCCTGACGGGTAAAGCTCCAAAACCTGTTTGCAGGTTTCGTGATATTCGGCAATATCGCCGCCGTGTTCCTTGCGGTACTT
>NZ_CACWPP010000160.1 GCF_902762735.1 uncultured Ruminococcus sp. | reverse complement strand
GAATACAACAGCTTGTCAGAGGGTTTTGCACCCCTAAGACCCCGCTTGAAAAATGAAAGAAAAAGTGATATAATAGACAATGAAAATGGGCGAATACTATTATTTTGGAGGTTTGTCTATGAATGTAAAAAGTGATGATGAACGGAAGTCAAAGGTGCTGAAAGTCCGCTTGAACGACAAGGAGTTCGCCAAGTTGAAACAGTACACAGAGGAAAGCGGTCTGCGCACTATGTCGGAATATATTTTCAACTCTATTCTTGCCACACCGATCGTTGAGTTGACTGACGAAGAACTTGCACCCGAAAAGGCAAGGCTGAAAGAAATATCCGACCGCATAAATTCCATAGCAATTCAGGTCAATCAGACGGAAATATTTATCCCGAAGATATGGAAGAAATTCGTCAGGGAGTTGAGGAAATCTCGGCAAGGCTTGCGGAGTATCAAACAAAATTTGAACTCTTTGCCGTGACACCGAGTCGATAAGGCTCACGAGGACGTGAGAAAATAGGAGAAAAATGCACTGAGGAAAATGCTTGTATTGCTGCGCCCTGCACAAGAATTATTACAATTATTGTACAGGGCTGGACTCTGAAAATGGAATAGGCTATAATATAGCTACTATGAAATTGGAGGTGCTTCAAATGTTAGCAATACTCGAATTGGCAATGCCGAGATCACGCAAGGTTACTACCGTATGCAATGATAAGCGTGAGGTCTGGTCTGACTACGAACAAGCAAAGGCATATTATCTTGAACTCATGATGTCCAACGAGGGCGAGGAGCGTGACCGTGCAGAGTGTGTTTACATTCAGCTTCTGCACGGGCTTGACGAGTGCGGCGATGAGGACGAATAATCAAAAAGGCTTTGCAGAAATACAGAGCCTTTTGCTTTGCCCTCAGACTAACGGAAATGCCCCTCAGAACCGTCCGTGATGATTATGGGGAAACTTATCCGCTGAAAAAAGAAAGACAGCACAGAGAGCGTTTCTGTGTTCTCTGTGCCTTGTCTATAATATTGATTATTTCATTTTATGTTTCATGTACCGCTTCAGGTCCAGATAACAGGCTATTGATGATGCGACACCTAAAGCCGATCCGATGATGATAGGGTGTATTTCTGTTCCAATCGTAAGGCTCGCTGTCATTATCGCTGCGAAGAACGGTTTCCATATAATGTTGATGATAAGGCTGCGTTCTTTTTTCTCCATTTTATTATTATCGCTCCTTTTTCCCGACTTTGATGGCGTTCTTGATATTTACTATCCCCGATACCAGACAGCCGATGCAGAATAATACAGTGACGGGCTTCGGCACGGGAATATCCATTATACCTGCCACAAGAAACCATATTCCGCATATTATCGTGCATATACCGCTGATCAGAACCAGTATCTTTACTGCCGTTTTCATATCGCACCCCCGTTTTGATGTGTCCTCATTTACTGTCACCTTCCATACTTTTCACATAGGCATACATAAACGCCGGAATGGTCAGCAGGTCAAGCACCATCAGAATGATAATTACAGCATCAGGAAGCTCTATATCCATGATATTGGTAAAGGAGAAAACAGCTACCGAGATACAGAGAACACACTGAGCAGCTAAATTTATATACGTTGCCTTCTTATTCATTTGCTTGCACTTCCAGCGCCGCCAGTAATGCTTTTTGGGGAGCTGCGAACTTGTCGCCTTTTTTCCACCAGATGTTTTCAAGCACAAGAGTAACAGCGATAGCAAGAATATAACCGCATACGGTAAATATGACTGCGGTCATCAGATGATGTCCGAGAAGTTTTTGTGTGAATGATGCAAGTCTGATCGAAAATGGGAAGGATATAAAAAGCATATACGCAATGACCTGTACTGCTGAAATAAACGGGACACCTGCTTTACCATAGCAGCCGCCTATAATGATGATCAGCATACTGCTTATTGTGTTGAATATTAGCGTATCGGAAAGTCCCTCAACACCGAGATTGACGTAAGCTGAAACAACAAGCAGTGTGTCATATAACATATTCAGAACCGTGGCCGCAGCCACCGGACCTATTGTAAACAGTTCTTTGGCGCAATTGCAGGAACTGTAAAACTTATTCTGCTGCAATTTTGCACTTGCTATGATCACCATAAAAACTGTTCCGGTATTACCCATTTGGATAGCTCCGAGCATGGATAAATATTCATCACTTCCTACGGGATCGGGATCTATGATAAAAGCCAATGCCATTCCGATCATCATAAACAGCCCGAAGCCGATCGTGAACGGATGTGCTGCCGCTTGGGTATATAGTTTTATACCGCTTGAAACTTTATTCATAGCTGAACATCTCCTTTATTTATTCCATTTATTCTTTTTATAGTCGTTTAGCATCACTTTTTGCGAGATCACGATGAATGGTACTGCTATCACTGCAACTGCAAGAGCAAAATAGATCTTTCCGTCCAGAATGTTCGGAAGTATCACACCCAGCAAGCCTGCCGCAAAGATGATGAATGGTGTTGAAAGTCCTCTGACGGCAGGATTTCTGATCAGATTCATGAAGTTTACCAGCCCGATCGAAATCAAAAGAAATGCTCCGATATAGATCACATCATTTGTTCCGAATGATAGCTTGAATAAGCCCAGACGGTCAAAGATCGCACCGACTAACATAATTGATATAAGAGCGATCACACGAGCTATCAGCGAGGCGTTTTTCATTTTTCTGTATGTATCAAACCCACCGTTTACCGTTCTGAAATATTTACCACCCGGAAATTGCTTGTCATATTGCATAAGACCTGTTATCATCAGGACAATGCCTGCATCCATAGTCAAAAATGTGTTTATTAACGCAGTTCCGCTCAATTCCTTCAGGGCATCCGATACATTTCCCTCCGAGAGCAGCATGATAATAAAAAAGGTGAAAATAGTTGCAGAATACATCAATATCCCGCCAATACTGAGCTTCAAAGCAAAAATTCCCATACTGTCTCCGGTATAGATCTTATGTGCCTGAGAGAGCGTAAGTGAATTACTTTTCATCTTCCTCCGCCTTTCTGAGTATGCCAACACTGAGCTGCTGTAATGTGGGCGTTTCGACAGCAGTATCGTATGCTCTCAGCATTTCGGCGTTTTCTGCAAGGGCGATCTCCTCAAAGCCCGTCCGTCCGCCTGAAAAAGAGATCATAAAAGGTCTTACCTTGTCAGCGTTTTCCGCATCGCCGTGAACGAGTATGTATTTTTCTTTCAAGTCCTCAACAAAGCCCTGCTCGATGACCTTGCCGTTCGCCATGAAGATCGCATAGTCGGTGGCATACTCCATATCAGCGATATTGTGGGTGGAGAATAGCACTGAGCGTTCGCCGTCACGCTCACTCAGATACTCCCTGAACAGGTCGCATAACACATCACGGGCAAGCGGATCAAGCGATGATGCAGGCTCGTCAAGTACAAGCAGCTCTGTATCTCTTGCAAGCACCGCCGCAAGGTAGGTACGCATCTTGTTGCCGTCTGAGAGCTTCATGAGCTTCTTCTGCTTCTTTTCAGTCGGATCACCGAGCTTGAAGCGCTTGCAAAGCTCTGCAAACCGCTGTCTGTCAAAGTTATCAAAGCCAAGTTCCATAGAATCAGCGATTTTTTTAATCGTCCAATCCATCGGGAAGAAGTTAGCCGATGAACAGTAGCCGATGCGATTGCGGAGCTTGTCATCGTCAATGTCGGTCATATCACCGAAATAGACGGCTTTACCGCCTGTTTTGCCTGTAACACCGCAGAGAATATCGATCAGTGTGGTTTTTCCGGCACCGTTCGCACCGATGAGAGCCGTTGCAAATCCGCAGGGCACGACCGCCTGGACCCCACCGAGCGTAAAATCCTTGTATTTCTTGGTAATGCCGTTGATCTCAATTGCGTTATTCATTTCCAATTCTCCTTATTCCCCGAATAATGCCTGAACAGAGCTTTTCTTTCCTTTTTTATTACGAGGGTATTCCTGCACAACGGAAACATACTCAAGATTAACCGTCTTTATGCCGGATTTTGTTTCAAGCTGTGCCCAATTATCCTCGACCTTTACGAGTGTTCCGTCTACAGAGGTGAACCCTGTGGAGATAATTACATCCTTGCCGATATATGCCTTGATAAGCTCGTTCATATTGCTTACTCCTTTTCTTTTATTCATCATATGCTTGTGTAAGATCTGCCTCATTCGTCTCCTGCGCTGATAATACGAAGCGAAAAGAACAATAAACAGCAGATACCATATTGCCCAATTCATATCATCACACCTCGTCAATGCTCCACAGCATTTCAAGCGTTTGTTCTACTTCTTCAAGTCCAACTCCCGCTATCCTTGCGGAGTATATCGCATCTGACAGGTGTTTTTCAAGCTGCCGCATATGCTGTTCTTTCAGCATCCGCTCGTCCTGGGCATTTACATAGTAGCCTTTGCCCTTTGAAGCAGTCACCAGTCCTTCCGAGGAAAGCTCCTCGTAAGCCTTCATTGTTGTGATAACGCTGATCTTCAGATCCTGTGCCAAACCTCGGATCGATGGCAGCGGATCACCTGCTTTTAGCTTGCCCATCAGAATTTGCTCTCTGAGCTGGGCAGCAATCTGTTTATAGATCGGTTCGCTTGAATTCTGATAGATTTTCAACTTATCCACTCCTTTCGGTTTCAGCTGTTTATGTGGTATGTATACAGTATATAACACATAAACAGATATGTCAAGTCTGCAATCTTACAAACAATGCAATCGTTTTGTGCTATAAATTAGCAATATTAGACAAAACAAAGAGATTTGCTTATAATATAAAAGAGCTTGATCCTGCTATTGTATAGGATCAAGCTCTTTTTGTTATTTCATAGCCTGCTTATTTGTCTTTCAATTAGTAAGATACTTCTTTATGGAGCATCACCGAAATGCGAGGACGTAGACCAGCAGGCACTCACTTACTCGGAGATCAAGGCACTCTGTACGGGTGATGAGCGTATCAATGAACACTTCTCATATGGACACAGAACATTGATTTTATAACGCTCTCACTGGACGAGAGCGTTTCTTTTGTCTTTCAGAAGATGTAAATTTCATCTTCGTACCGCAAGTGCTGCAATAGCACATACCCGACAAAGGCTTGACGTCACCTGTTTTTGTGGACTTTCCTGTGCTGACGGAATCCTCCAGCTCACGAACCTTATCCCATAACTCCTTTGAGATGATAGCCTCATGATTGTTCTCATGAACGATCCAGTCGCTTTCATCTCTTTTAATTACCTTGTGGTTCTTGTAGCTGACAGTAGTCATTTTCATTCTTGCGAGCGTACCGATATAGATCGGGTTATGCAGGATACGTTTTACCGCCTGCGTACTCCACAGATGATGAGAATACAACGGAGTTGCTTTTCCTGCTTTCGTGTAGTGGTAATCCGCAGGCGAAAGGATACCATCATCATTCAGTGCCATAGCGATCTTGCGGAGGTTTGCACCCGAAGCCCTCATCTCAAAGATACGGCGGACGATCGGAGCAGTCTCAGGATCGATCACAGGCGTTCTGTTTTCATCATCGCCCTTATCATATCCGTATGCGGCGAAGGTTGTTTTGTATTTGCCCGCCTTAGCGTTAGTTTCAATGACAGCACGCAGTTTTTTCGACGTATTTGCAGCGTACCACTCATTAAAAACATTTACTATCGGAAGCATCTCCATACTTGCACTGTTATTGTTCGCCGTATCAATGTTATCGGTCAGTGCAATAAAT
>NZ_CACWPP010000159.1 GCF_902762735.1 uncultured Ruminococcus sp. | reverse complement strand
ATTTATTCCACGCAGGAATTGCAGTAAGCCTGCAATGATCGTGGAGTTAAAATACAACAGCTCGGCAGACGGTGCGATAGAACAGATAAAGAGCAAGAGGTACACAGGCGCACTTGATGATTATTCGGGCGAGATACTGCTCGTGGGTATCAATTACGATAAAGAGCAAAAAAAGCACGAGTGTGTTATTGAGAGGATAAGTAAATAAGGGTGTTAGCAAAACCCCCGCAGGTCTTGATCGGTCTGCGGGGGTTATTCTATTTATCCAGTTTTGCCAAGCCGGTAATATACGCCTCTGCACGAGCTTTGTCGGTATCGTCCAGCATACGGAACTTGCACAGGAGTTCACTTTCCTGCGAGTCATTTATCAGATACCCAAGCTGTGTATATATCTCCACAACGGAGCGTTCGCATATACCAAGCTTACTGTCGGCAGCCACAGGCTGGTCTGCAAAGAAATACGAGAGAGAAATGCCGAATGCGTTGCAGATGCGTTCAAGGGTATCAATTGTCGGCATAGTGTTGCGCACATACAAATTGTTGAGGGAGCTATATGGTATGTCAGACTCTTTTGCCAGCTTGTAAAGGGTGAAGCCAAACTCTTTCAAAAGTGCATTGATACGCCTGATCACCCAGTTGTATCGCTCATCTTCGAGACGAGCGTAGTTTATTCGTTTGTCTCTGTTTTCGTTGGTATCTGCCATTTTCCTGCTCCTTTTTCAATCTAACTTAATTATACACTAAATATTGCCCACCTGATAGACATCATCGGAGGTATAAATATATCCTGATTGAAAAATATTTTTGCCGAGATATTGATTTTTCACTTGAGATGTGCTATACTTATATTTGTTTATAGTTTTCTTTTGAGATACTAATATTTCTCATTGGATAAAGTATATTGAGTTAGTATGCAGTTTGAGTGAGATCATAGTGAAAAATGAGATAGAGGTGTAGATATGTTTTGTCGGTATTGCGGACACGAACAGGACGATGGCTCTTTCTGCGACAAGTGCGGCAAGCCCATGGGCGGTTTCGTTCAGGTGACTGTTGATAAGCAGCAGCCTGCCGATCATGAGGAGCCTGTCAATTATGAGGATCCTGTAAATTATACGGAGACCAATCATTATGTTCAGCCGTTTGACGATACGCCTGAGCAGCCTGAGATAAAGAGATCAAAAGCTCCCATCATCGCAGCGGCAGTGATATGCGCTGTTGCCATAGGTGCGGGGCTGTTGTTTGTGCTTGTTTCGGGTAAGAACAAGGTGAAAACAGATGACGGCTTTGAGAAGAAGCCCGCTGTTACAACTGAGGATAAAAATTCCCAACTGGCTGAGGAGGCTCATGACGGTGAGTATCAGGCTGACAAGGACAGCTCAGGTGAACACGAATTGACAACTGACGGCGGGGAGTCGGCGGCTGAAACTACTACGACCACCGCCGCAACTACCGCTGCCACTACCACAACGGCAGCGCCTGAGCCTGAGAAGGTGGAGATAATCCCTGCGACAGAGCTGTTCGATATGAGCACATCGGAAATAAAGGCGCTTGTGGGCGACGATTACAGCGTGTATGAGAACAACGAGAACGCCGCATGGGGATTTGCTGCGACCTACGGTATCACAAGCGAGAAGTATTTTCCGAATACTATGATCGTATTCAGGGCAGCAGAGACCGAAGAAGCTGTAATAAATTGCTTTGAGAACGGCGAGTCCTTTGATGATATCAACGTTTTTGAAGGCGGTCTCATAGGCGACGGTGCAAAGGTAGGTGACAGCTACCACGATATGATGACAATGGTGGATTCATTGGGCGCACTCAATTCCAATGGTGTGGGTACCGGGCTTGGCACCGGGTATTCTTTCATTGACGGACACAAGGTATATTTGTCCTTCGATCATATTGAGGAGCTTTACGAGATCAGCCAGAAGATAGGCTTTGAGTATGTTGATGCTTTCAATACAGATGCCAAATGCGTAAAAGCCAACATGACAAAAATAGGCGTAGGAGATGACGCTCAGATGCCCGCAAAGGTCAATGATGACGGTGTGGCAATAAGGGTTGCGCCTTATACCGATGCGACTGTCCTGCTCAACGTAAACAAGGGCGATGACATATATCTGAGAGGCTCGAATGTTATTGAGGTAAACGGCGACAGGTGGTATTATGTGTCGGCATATTATTACAATGGCGTAAGGAAGCATGGGTATATCCACGCCGAGTATGTAGACGTAGACTGACAGGTACGGAGGGTAAATATGTTTTGCAGATACTGCGGACACGAGCAGAGCGACGGTGCGTTCTGTGACAAGTGCGGCAAGCCTATGGGGCTTGAAACACAGACGGACATTACGGAAAACAGCGAGCCGGTAACCGAATCATCTCTGATAAAGAAAAAATCTAAGGTGCCGATCATTGCAGCGGGAGTTGTCTGTGCGGCTGCAATAGGCATAGGTGCTGCGGTGATACTTCGTAACGGTAATGACAAGCCGACTGCCGGCAAAGAAAAAGCGGTAACTACTACAACTGCTTTGCAGCCCGAAGCTGAGGGCATGACTGAGAGCAAAACTGAGAAGGCTGAGGATAAGGAGAGCTCTGCTGCACCTGCTGAAACAGGGTCAAAGACCGACACCTCCAAGGCAGAGGAGGTCGCTGCGCCCGAAATTGACTACGGCTGGATAGAAGCCTATATCGGTGCAGCAGAGGAATTTGCTAATACTTATGATACACTAAATCTGGCTTCTAAGCTGTTATATATGAATGATGACAGCATTCCTGAGATGTTTGTATATGACAGCTATATGATGTACGGAAACGTATATACTTATGTAGATGGCAAGGCTGTGTCTTTTCAGCAGATGGATTCAATATACTCCAACCTTTTCACAGGGTATAAGGAAAAGACAGGCGAATATTATGTATGTGACCGTGACGGAGCACATTCTCAAAACGGTATCATGAAGTATTATACTCTCGGCAGCGACGGTACAGTTGAAACTAACTATATAGTTAAATTTGAGGACGATGAATATACAGTTGACGGAGATACACTGACACAAGGCGAATTTGAAAAAAAGTACGGCGGCTATACATTCGTTATGAATGTTGAAGATATAGTAAGCATCAGTGAGCTTAAAAAGACTCTCCGTGCCTTTGACCCCGATCATGTTGAAGAAAAGATCGAGGTGCTTTCGGCAACAGACATTCTGAATATGACGAAGAATGAGCTTGATGCGATCATCGGTAATGATTACCGTGTTACGATGGACGAGTTCAGCGGTTCGGGAGGCTATGTTTACGGAATAACCAGCGACACCTATTTCCCAAACGTAATGATATCGGTAGAAGGAGATACCGAACAGGAGATACTTAATAATTTCAAGTACTTCAGCGGAGGTTCGCATTTTGCAAGTCTTTGTGTAAATGAGGGCGGTCTGATAGGAAACGGTGTCAAGATCGGCGACAGCTACAACGATATGCTGACGAAGGTAGACTGCCTTAACGGTGTCGGCACTTACCAGACGGTTAGTACAAGCATTATTGACGGCTATTGTGTTAACTTATCATTTAATACCAATGCTTTTGATATAGGCGAAAAGAGAGGCTCAAACGTTGTCGATCTGTACAGCGAGGGTATGGGTGATGCAAGATCAGTAACCTCATTCATTAGCAGCAATGCTCCTCCGAGTGCAGATACGGAGAATAGCTATTATAAAAAAGCGACTCTTACCGGAGATGACGTAGCTCTCAGAGCTGCACCCTATAAAGAGGCTGTTTCCCTCTGGAGCATGGAAAAGGGTGCGACGGTCTATGTAGGCAACAAATATACCGATGCTAAGGGCGAGGAATGGTATGAAATAGCCGAATACCGCACCAGTGACGGAGTATGGAAAAGAGGATATGCTCATGCAGAGTATATCAGTCTTGATCAATATTGAAGGAGAGAAAAAATATGGCATTTTGCAGAAAATGTGGTAAACAGATCGCAGATGATGCGGAGTTTTGCCGTTATTGCGGTACACAAAGGACTATTGCTGCACCGCAGGCAGAAAGTAAACAGACAGATGTTACACCTGTAAAATCAGATGTTACACCTGTATATTCAAGTGAAGCGGCGGCAAAGAAGAAGGATATCAATGTTAAAAAGATAGCTATAATTGCGGTTGTTTGTCTTGCAGTTGTGGGTATCATACTTGCGTTTGTATTGAGGGACAAGAGTGTTGAGCTTGACAATATAATGATACTTTGCGAGAACGGAGATGCAAAAGAAGTAGTTACCGAGGAGGAGATACAGTCCACCGCAACCGTGATAAGAGATTATCTTCGTCAGGGCGGCTATGATATAAGCGATGACGCATTTTACTTCTTTATGTACGACCAGAGTAAAGATGTAAAAAGCGGTAACGACATTCACATACATATGCTTCATTTTGGTGTGTTTGACGGTCATTATATGTATTCTATGGCTGAGGTTGATCTAAAGGTGCATAATGATAAAATCGAGCTTACACCTGACGGGCAAGATGACCCTGTTGAGGGTAAAAAATTCAGTAAGTTTGTTAATCGCAAGAACAACACGCTTTATGGTCTGAGCAAGAATGAACTGAAGAAAAAGCTGCTGGAAGTGGGCGACGATATAATCTGAGCATAGGAGGAGCAGGATATGTTTTGCAATAAATGCGGTGCGGAGTTAAAGGGTGATTCGCTGTTCTGTGAAAAATGCGGCACCAAGCTTGATGAAATTACTTTGGCAGAACTGCAAAATGAACAGTCATCACAGGCAGTTGGAGGCGAGGCTGTAAAGGCAGTCAGGAGCAAAAAGCCTTTAATTATAGGCGGTATAGCGGCTGTTGCTGTTGTCGCTGTAGCTGTAGTGCTTATTGTGGCAAAGCCTTTTGGCAGAAAGGCAATTGTTGGTGATGACGGCGGCGTTCTGGGTATAGGCGGTAACACCAAGCCGGATGGTTTATATATTCCGCTTGAAAAGGGTTATTTCGGAGATGACAATGATTTCTGGAAGTCTATGAGCATTGACGAGCATATTCAGGATATGACGGATAAGACTTACGATGAAGATGAAATGCATTTCTACGGAATGTTCCAGCTTAAAGGCGATACATTTGAAATGTATTCAGGTGAGTTTAATTATGTTAATGGTTGGGCATCATATACGAAGGATGACCTTGACTTCTTAAATACAACAAGCGGTACTTTCACAACCGAAGACGACGGTATTCATTTCAAGTATTCTGAAATATGGTTATCCCCCTGACACACCACACTCAAAATCACTGCACAAGCGCCGCTAAAAGCCTTAAATAGGCACTGTTCCCAAGCCGGCGGCGGTTGAA
>NZ_CACWPP010000158.1 GCF_902762735.1 uncultured Ruminococcus sp. | reverse complement strand
TATCTTTCCCCCGCCTGCGGCGGGGGAAAGATAACATCAACTCATTTTTTCCTCATTGATAAAGGTATTTTGCAGTGGTGTGCTAAAGGGATAGTCATAATTTATAAGGAGAAAAAATATGTTCAGACTGATAAAACAAGAGGGAAGTGCAAGACGCGGTGAGTTCACCACCGTACACGGCACTATACAGACACCCGTTTTTATGAACGTGGGAACTTCTGCCGCGATAAAGGGCGGCGTATCTTCGCTTGACCTGAAAAATGAGCTGAAAACGCAGGTAGAACTTTGCAACACCTATCATCTGCATGTGCGTCCAGGTGATGAAGTGGTGTACAAAATGGGCGGTTTGCACAAGTTTATGAACTGGGATAAGCCTATCCTCACTGACAGCGGCGGATTTCAGGTGTTCTCGCTGGCTAAGCTGAGGCGCATCAAGGAAGAGGGCGTGTATTTCAACTCTCACGTTGACGGCAGAAAGATATTCATGGGACCCGAAGAGAGCATGCAGATACAGTCTCACCTTGCATCGACTATCGCTATGGCGTTTGACGAGTGCGTTGAAAATCCTGCCGAATATAACTATTCAAGAAAGTCTTGCGAGCGCACAACTCGCTGGCTGAAAAGGTGCATAGCCGAGATGAAGCGGCTCAATTCGCTGGAAGATACTATCAATAAAGACCAGATGCTTTTTGCGATAAATCAGGGCTGTACTTACGATGACCTGCGAATAGAGCATATGAAAGTCATTCGCGAGGAAGAATACTGCGCAGGCTTTGCCATCGGCGGACTGGCGGTGGGTGAGCCGACTGATGTGATGTATCACGTTATCGAGCAGGTCGAGCCTTTCATGCCTAAGGACAAGCCGCGCTATCTGATGGGGGTGGGTACGCCCTCCAATATCATTGAGGCTGTTGCGAGGGGCATAGATTTCTTCGACTGCGTTATGCCCAGCCGAAATGCACGTCACGGCACGATGTTTACATGGAACGGCATAGTACACATAGCAAACAGGCGATTTGAGACTGACGGCAGACCTGTTGACCCGCAGTGTGACTGTCCGTGCTGCCGCAACTTTACGAGGGCGTATGTGCGTCACCTGTTCAAGTCGGAAGAACAGCTGGGCGGCAGACTGGCTGTTATGCACAACCTGTACTTCTACAACACGCTGACGGAGCGCATACGCGAAGCACTTGACGAGGGCAGGTTCGCGCAGTTCAGAGCCGAGTATTCGGCTAAGCTGGCACAGCGTCTGCCTGATGAACTGTAAATAAGAATATGGTTATCCCGCTGATACGCCGCAAAGACAGCGCTTTTTACATGATTTAAGGCGGGTGGCGCATATCTTTTTATTCATCGCATTTTAAGTCGGTGTGCTAAAGGGGCAGCCATGAAAAAGAATATCTCGATCCTGCCGTGTATCGCTTCACCTGACTGAAAGCGGGAAGTGATACGAAAAACGGCAGAAAAGAATGACAGGCAAAGCAGAACGGACAGCATTTTCGTTCTGCTTTTTTGTGTATCATCGGTAATTCGCGGCGGAAGGCTGTTTGCAAATAAAGTTCTGATAATACCATGCGGCTGTGTATCGCTTCACCTGACAGAAAGCGGGAAGTGATACGAAAAACCGGATATTTCGTGTTATCGGCAATACACATCAAAAACGGCAGAAAAGAATGACAGGCAAAGCAGAACGGACAGCATTTTCGTTCTGCTTTTTTGTGTATCATCGGTAATTTGCGGCGGGAGGCTGTGTGCAAATAAAGTTCTGATAATACCATGCGGCAGGTTATATGACAAAACGGTGAAATATTTAGACGGATAGTTGACAAAACGGTTACAATCGGTTATAATAAAAATGGTTAAGTGTATGTTTTTGCGACTTCTAAGGAGTGATAAAATGAAGGTCTCAGGACATCGGGCAGCACTGTTCAGCGCTTGTTTGCTGACCATAGCCGTGCTTGCGGCAGTGGGTGCGGCTGCCGAAGAAACAGGTGACAAGACGGTAACAAAAGTTACAGCTAAAGACGTTTCAAAATACACGGCGGCTCAGCTGAACGCCGATATGGGGCTTGGTCTGACGGCAGGTGCGGGATTTGATGCGGCGCAGGCTAAGTCTGCCGCAGAAAGAGGTTTCGGCACTGTTAAGATAGAGGGCGACTGGTCAGGGCAGGTTTCTGCTGACGGGAGCTATACGCTTGACGAAGAATGGCTCGCGGGATTGAAGCAGAGCGTTGATGCGGCTGTCGGGCAGGATATGTACATAGTGCTGTCGCTTGAAAGCGAGTCTGACGACGGCAGGGCGGAAGTCTGGAAACAGGTGACGGAATGCTTTGCGAAGTATGACAGAAAGCTGATGTTTGCAGGTGATCTGTCAGAGGCTGAGTCTGATAAGAACAATGCGGGAAATACAGCTAAAAGCAATAAAAAGACGGTGATACAGACAATTCGTGCTGTCAAGGGCGGTGAACACAGGGTACTGCTGGTAAATTCGGCAGACTGGTTCAGCGTGGAGACAGATGCTGATATGATGGTCGCGGTAAGCGGTGAGAATCTGAATGTCAAGGGCACTGCCTTTACAGATGAAGATGCCGATATGATAAAAACTCAGCTGGGCAAGTATGAGCTTGACTGGATAGATGTGGGCGTTCCCGCTGTTATTGACGGCACTGCGGCAAGCAGTTTCGCAAAGGCGGACGAAAATGTGAAATGGGCAGAAACGTTCGGCAGTCTGGCAAAACAGCTGGGCGCGGCAGCGATCTTCGATAAAGTTGGCGGCAAGGACGACAAGGCGGCTGTAAAACTGCTTGATACCTACAAGAACACGGTGACTTCGGGCACAGTGCTTGAGAGCTTTGATGCGGAAAAGGGTACTAAGGTGGTAAACAGCGGATATGCTGACCTCAAAGCGGGGGCAGGTGGCAAGCTGAGCTGTAAGCTGACGATGGAAGAGCTTTTCGGTGATGCTGATGCTGAGAAAGTCACGGCGGTGCGCTTTACGGGCGGCTGTGGTTTCAGGCTGGGCGATGAAAAGGGCAAGGAAAGCATCAAGCGTGTGCTGAATGTTGATGAGCTGAAAGGCGAGTCGATAACCATAACCTCCGAGAGTACGTGGGGCAGGGTGCATTATGAGGTGCTTGCGGCTGACCGCGTGCTTGAACCTTACACTAAGTATTTACAGTTCACGGAGGCTGATGAGAGCGGCAAATGTTATGCAAGGGCTGTGATGATGGTCAAAGAAGCAGAGGCTGAGGAAGCCTCCGCAGTGAAGTTCACTTTTGACATGAACGGTCAGTCAGCTACGGTGTCATCGGCTAAATTCTACCGTGCGGTATCACAGCACGGCGAAGTGCTTGAACCTGAAGAGGATCACGTTTTCGTGGCGGCGGTCATATCGGGCATACCGAAAGAAGCCGCAGAAAACCTGACCATAAGCAAGATAGAGCTGGTATGAGATCGGCAGAAGATATTCCCGATACAGCATGACACCATGCCGAAAAAGTCTTTGTGACGGCGGTACGGGGTCATAATAAGATTTATGTTATCTTTCCCCCGCCGCAGGCGGGGGAAAGATAACCGCCAACTGTATTTGGTTCCCGATATAACATCGTTTATTTTGGTGTATCAGCGGGATAATTACAATAAGATTTAAGATAGGAGGATAGACTTGAACAGATCAATTGCGGCTGTTGTCGTTTCAATTGCGGCGGCACTCATGTCGGGCTGCGGCAGTGTTATCTCTAAGGACGAGAGCATGGCGAGTGACAGAGTTTCACGAAGAGCGGAAAGAGAGTCATCTAAAGTGACGACCGTTACAGAGGAAGGACAGGCAGACGGGGTCATAGGCGATGTTACCGAGCGGTCTGAGGCAACAGCTGTCACAACACAGACGGAAACTTCGACCACCACAACGGCTAAATCAGAGTCGAGACAGATCTATACGGCGGACGAAAACAATGTTATCGTGTTTACTCTTGCGACTGAAAAGACCACAGCGACAACAACAAAGTCAGCGCCTGCGACTGTGACCACCACCACTGCGCCGACAACTGTTACTGTAACGACTACGGTAACGACCACAAAGGCTGAGACCGCAAGCAGTACAAAGACGAATGAATATACAGATCTTTTCACAGGCAAGACCACTGAAAAGCCGACCAAAAAGACCGAGCCTGCCAAAACAGAAGCGCCAAAGCCTGCGGCATCTGCAAAAACGGGTGTTACAAACAAACCCTCAACGCAGGGCGGCAGCGGAGGTAACGGAAATAACGGCGGAAACAGCGGTAACGGCGGAAAAAGTGGAAACAGCGGTAACAGCAGTAACAGCGGAAACGGCGGCGGTAACGGTGCTGTTACCAACAAGCCCGCAGAGCCGCAAACGGAGAAGCCCACTGTCACAGATGCGCCCGACAGTTCGGCCGATACATCTTCAAAGCCTGAGACAAAAACCTCTGAGAAAAAAGACGGCACGGTGCTGGCAGATGAAAAGGAAGCTCCCTATAACGACCTGAAGTGGGGAGACTTTGTTGCTGTAAGATAAAACGGAGGTTCTGATGCGGCTGTTAAATGTTGAACCGCCGAAATCGGGGACTGCACGAAAAACAGCAGTTTTGCATCATCGCGAACATGTCCTGCGCGGGAGAAATGCGCCTCCCTGCTGAGGAAAGGCTTGCATCGGGGCTGTGTACTGCATGGGGCATACACGATCTGCGGACAGATCTCTGAGAATAAAAATGGCAGGACAAATGCTGTCCTGCCGTAATTTTTATGTATCCGATCCCTGTCCTGCCGCTATGGCGGGCTGTTTTCGTCCGTAGATCACCAGCGCCGCCGCGTATGCCGCCGCTAAGAATACCGAGACTATGTATGCCGCTGTCCACGGCATATTAAAGCCTATCTTCGCATTCAGGATATATGAAGATACCACATACATGTAGAAAGTGCCTGGTATAAGTGCCATCAGGTATGGCATTTTGCGGCGTATCATGTAGATGCATATTACCGAAAAAGCGAATACAGCTGTGCATTCGTTAGCCCACGAGAAGTACCTCCACAGCTTGTTGAAGCCGCCTGCATCAGACTTTGCGTAGATAAGTATGCCCGCAACTATTGCGAATATCACCATAGCAACGCAAAAACTTTTCTTCCTGTTCTTGGTGTCAATGCCCAAAGCCTCAGAGATCATTATCCTGAGAGAGCGCAGTGTGGTGTCACCTGAAGTGAGGGGCAGTATTATTATGCCGATTATGGCGATAAGTCCGCCGACTTTGCCAAGCATATCCTTTGCGACTACGCCTACAACGGCTGCCGCGCTGTCGTGAAGCATATCATTGGTGGCGATACCTGCCTTGACCGCACCCATCGCTGCAGCTGCCCAGACCATCGCGATGAAGCCCTCAAGTATCATCATGTTGTAGAAGGTCATCCTGCCATCGTGTTCATCGTTTATGGTGCGCGAAACAAGGGTGGCTTGTGTGGAATGAAATCCCGAAACTATGCCGCATGCAACGGTCACGAATAATATCGGTATCATTTTTTCGCCGTATTGGTTGGTGAATGAAAATCCGCTTGTCCAAAGTTCGTCAAGCTGATAGCCTTTAAAGAACAATCCCGCAAAAACACCCACTGCCGAAAGCAGAAGCACTGCGCCGAAAACGGGGTATACCTTGCCGATTATCTTGTCGATGGGCAGAAGCGTTGCGAGAATGACATACAGGAATATCGCACCGTAGACTATCCATGATACAGGGTTTTGGAGACTGCTTTCGTCGTTGAGTATCTGTGTGATGAACAGGTCTCCCGGGGTGTAGATGAATACAACGCCCACAAGCAGAAGCATCAGGCAGACTATGAAATTGTAGACATAGTAGGTGTATTTCCCGAGAAATCTTTTGACCAGGCTTGGCATCTGTTCGCCGTTACAGCGCACAGAGATCATGCCTGTCATGTAATCGTGGAATGCGCCGCCAAGCACACAGCCTATCGGAATGGTGATAAATACTATCGGTCCGAAGAGGATACCCTGTATCGGTCCAAGTATTGGCCCTGTGCCCGCGATGTTCAGCAGTTCTATCAGACTGTTCCTCCACTTTTTCATGGGAACATAGTCAACGCCGTCGTACATCTCGACCGCAGGGGTCTTGTCATCGGTCGGTTTAAGGACTTTCTCGCAGTATCTGCCGTAAAAGACAGCACCCACGATAAGCACTGCCAGTCCTATCAAAAATGTTATCATAAGATCCCCCAAATCTATATGTATATTTTTATAACTCGCCCTTTGGCAAATCACTTCGCGGCATATTTTCGGGCGATAAAAATGCTTTGGAAAATAAACGCCTTGCATTTGTTCAGCCTTTGATACGGTGCCGAAAATGGTGTGTCATCGGGATGATCTTATAAATATATTATACATTTATTATTTGATGTTTGTCAATTGACATTTTAGCACATTTTTAATCATAAAAAAGTATTTGTATGCGGCAAAAATGTTTATTTACATAAATGATGATACAAAATCCCGAGAAAATTTCTTTTATTTGTCAAATGGTACTTGAAAAATAACTAAAAATGCTGTATAATTTAATATATGACTATCCCTTTAGCACACCACTGCAAAATACCTTTTTCAATGAGGAAAAACTGAGTTGATGTTATCTTTCCCGATATAACATCGTTTATTTTGGTGTATCAGCGCCTGAAGCGCTCTGCTGTGGGATAACTGTTCGATATATCGGGATAATCAGCATGAAAGGAATGATGCGTATGAAAAAAATTCTGGCTGCTGTTACTGCTGCCGCCGTACTTTCAGGGGTGGGGGCTTTGCCTGCCGCTGCAGAAGAGAAGTCCGATGATATTGTTATACTGTATACTAATGATGTTCACGGCGGTATAGATGACTTTATCGGGTATGACGGTCTTGCGCTGTACAAGCGTGAGATGGAAGCTACTCACAAACATGTTCTGCTTGCTGATGCAGGCGATGCGATACAGGGCGCTGCTGTCACAACTATGTCAAAGGGCGCTTATGTGACCGAGCTTATGAATTTTGTGGGATTTGATGCCGCGACTATCGGCAACCATGAGTTCGATTACGGAATGAATGTACTTTCCGAAAGGGGTGCAGAGCTGGAATGCGGATATACATGCTGTAATTTTGTACATACCGACAGCGGTGAAGCTGTGTTTGAACCATATAAGATGATCGAGCTTGGAGATACGAAGATAGCTTTTGTGGGCGCTGTAACGCCCGAGACTTTTGCGGGTTCTGCGCCTTCGTATTTTCAGGACGAGGCAGGCAATTATATTTATTCGTTCTCGGATAAAGAAGGCATGCTTTATGATGTGATACAGGAGAATGTGGATAAGGTCAGGGCTGAGGGCGCTGACTATGTCATACTGCTGGCGCATCTGGGTGAAACAGCTGTCACTGAGGAATGGAGCGCACAGCAGGTGGCTGCAAATACAGTCGGCATTGATGCGGTTATAGATGGTCATTCACATGATGTCACTCCCGAATTTGTGGTGGACAACAAGAACGGTGAGAAGGTGACTATAACGCAGACGGGCACGAAGCTCTGCAACATCGGCAAAATGACCATCTCTGCCGACGGTATAAAGACGGAGATAGTGACGGAAGTTCCCGCACCCGATGAAAGCATGGGGCTTGCGGCAGACAGCTGGACTGTTGCGGAAGACCGCGGAGTATATGTCGATGTCGAAACTGCTCATAAGATAAACGAGATAAAAACGGAAATAGATGCGATAAAGTCGCGCAAGCTGGCGCACAGTGATTTCGAGCTTTACAGTACCGATCCCGAGACAGGCAAAAGGCTTGTGAGAAACAGTGAGACCAATCTGGGAGATCTATGTGCCGATGCATACAGGGCTTTGTACGGTTCTGATGTGGGTATCGTAAACGGCGGCGGCATACGCAAGTCGCTCAAAGCAGGTGACATAACTTACGGCAATATCCTTGAACTTTACCCTTATGAGAACAGAGTGTGTGAGGCTAAGGTAACAGGTCAGCAGATACTTGACATGCTGGAGATGGGTGCTTCTGCTTACCCCGATGAGAACGGCGCATTTTACAGCGTTTCGGGTATGGAATACACCATAGACGAGAGCGTGGCAAGCAGTGTCGTGCTTGACGAAAACGGTGCATTTCAGGGCGTGAACGGGGAGTACAGGGTGAAGAATGTCAAAATAGGCGGCGAACCCCTTGTGCCTGACAAGATCTATACTGTCACATCAATAAATTTCCTTCTGCAAAACGGCGGTGACGGCTATATTGTCAGCGGCAAGTGCGAGGTGACCCGTGAACACGCTTCGACCGATGCCGAGATAATGGCAGATTATCTTGAAAATACACTGGGCGGCGTTATCCCCGAAGAGTACAGAGAACGCGGCGGTCAGGGCAGGATAAAGATAGTTGACGGCACAAGTCGGGAAAGCAGTCAGGACGATAGTGTTGGTTCGGCGGCTGAAAGTTCGTCAAAGCAGGAAGATGCGTCATCTTCAAAAACGACTTCTTCTTCCACATCTTCAAAGTCATCGGCGGTCAATTCGCAGAACCCCAATACAGGTTCACAGTATGCGGTGGGTCTGCTTATGATAGCTATGGCGGGTGCATGTTTTGCCATAAGAAGAAAGAAAGATAAATAACATTTCCCTTGCGAAGCGGGATAATACAAAACTCCAAATTTTGATGTGTATTGCTGATGATACATAATGGCTGTTCTTTCGTATTGTTCCCCCGCCTTCGGCGGGGGAACAATACACAACCAAATTGGGATAACGATAAATATCATTTCCCTTGCGAAGCGGGATAATACAAAAAGCGGCTGAAAGACTCAGCCGCTTCAGTCTGTCTCAAAACCCCATATCCTCCTCGGATATGGGGTTAAATCATGCTGTGAACAGCCAATATCTGTCAAAAACAGCAAAAAAACAAGTAAA
>NZ_CACWPP010000157.1 GCF_902762735.1 uncultured Ruminococcus sp. | reverse complement strand
AAAATAAAGACACTTCCGAGAGAACACGGAAGTGTCTTTTGCGTTATGTGGTCATCAATATGAAGCGCCATGCTAAACAACGTATCACGGGTGATATGGATAATTCGGAAGTAATAGCGGCAAAGAAAGACCCTGTTATCGCACTGAGAACAGAATAATATCTCTTTTGAGCGGTGCTGTGTAAAGCAAGCACAGCCGTTCAAAGGTACGAAAATAAAGACACTTCCGAGAAAACTCGGAAGTGTCTTTTGCATAGTGCCGTTTTAGCTGTGCATTTCTTTTTGGGAATACATATCAATAATAGGAGTTTGCATAAATGGGTCTTATTCTATCTCGGTGACATGCAGGGTGTCGCCGTCAACGCGGAAACGGACTTCCAGACCCGCAAAACCAAAACCATATATGCGGGACGGGTCGTGCTGATAAGCGGGGCGGGGGTCTTGTGCAAGCAGTGCTTTGAGGGCGGCTTGCTTATCTGCGGGGACTTTTGCCAGCAGTTCGGCGGGAAAGTCAACTTTCAGGGAATATCCTGCTTTTTCAGCCGCAAATCCGCCAGTTGCATCGGGCTTGCAGTCGGCAAGGGGGAGATAGGGTTTTATATCAAAGATCGGCGTACCGTCCATCAGATCGGCACCGCCTACACGCAGTACAGTGCCGTTATCGGGGGTCTTTTCAACGCCCAGAAGTTTAACACAGGAAAGCCCGATGGGATTGGGGCGGAACGGCGACCGAGTGGCAAAAACTCCCATACGCTTATTGCCGCCCAGTCTTGGGGGACGGACTGTGGGTGACCATGTGGTGCGCTTTGCCTCTGAAAATTCCCATATCAGCCAGAGGTGAGAAAAGCCCTCGATGCCGCGCAGTGCTTCGGGGTCGCGGTAGGCAGGTTCAAAGACTATCAGCCCTTCCAGTTCCTCCACCAGACCGCTTTGGCGCGGCAGACCGAATTTTGTGGGAAGATCGGTGTGTATCTTTGCGATCATCTTCATGCAATCCGCCTTAAAATTCAGACAAAATCCAGTCACAAAACCCATAGATCCCAGCTTTTGCGACTGGATTTTGTGAATTTAAAAAGTTGGATTGCTATAGTACAGTGTACAAGCGTAATGACCATAGTAGATTATAACACATTACAGCCCAAAAGTAAAGCGGGGAGAATTAAGAACTCCCAATTTTGATGTGTATTGCTGATGATACAAAATGGGTGTTCTTTCGTATTGTTCCCCCGCCTTCGGCGGGGGAACAATACACAACCAAATCGGGATATTAAGAAAAAAGTGATGAAAGCGGGAGAGGCGTGTGGTATAATAAGCAGAAAGAAAGGTGATGTGAGGTATGGAAACTATCAACGGCGAATGGATAATGCGCGGGCTGAGATGGGACGACCCTAAGAGGATAAGCACCTGCGGTGAACTGACCGCATTGATAAAGGAGATCGGTTTTTTGCCGCTGTTTTCGGGGGAAGTGGAGGGCTTTTCGGCTGAGGAGCATGTTTCTCCCAAATACTGGTGGTCGGGCAGCCGCGAACATGACCCGTGGGAATGGCGCGAGATCATCGCGGGGGAACATGAAGTGGCTTACGGCAAATTCTTCGGGGGAAGAGCGGGATTTATCAGCGCGGAGTGGCTTCCGTATTTTGCCAATTACAGGCGCGGCGGCTACGACTTTGATGCGCGGTATGAGGACGGTCTGGCAAATCACCGTGAAAAGCTGATAATGGACAGGCTGGTTGACCGCGATGAGGACGGCGAGGCTGTTTTCAACAACAAGGATATACTTTCCACCGAGCTGAAAAAGCTGTGCGGCTTCGGCAAGGGCGGCGAGAAGAATTTTCCCGGGATAACAACGGGGCTGATGATGCAGACCTATCTGGTCACGGCGGAGTTTCGCAGGCGCAGGAACAAGAAAGGCGGTGAGTACGGCATGGCGGTGTCGGTGCTGACACCTCCCGAAGCGATATGGGGATATGAGCATGTGACTTCGGCTTACGGTGAAAGCCCCGAAACTTCGTGGGAGAGGATATTCGAGCGGGTGCGCAGTTTGTTCCCGCAGGCGGGTGACAGTGAGATAATATCGGTGATAGGCAAGAAACCGTGAACTGATGGACGCGGGGAAAAGTCTGCCGAAAGCAGTTGTAAACGGACGAAAAAGCACTTCCGCAAAATTTCATGCAGTTATCACAATGTAAGCGAAATGTAATTTTTTCGGCGTTTTGTAACTGCGAAAAATCGGGAAAAACAGAACGTTCAGAAAGTATTAACTTGACAAACGGGTCCGATTTCGGTATAATTAGTTAAAAGGGTTACAGTGGGGTTACAGCTGTCCTTTTGCAATAAACGATGACATCTAGGATACAGATAATAGGCAGGCGACTTGGATCATGTCGTTACCGTCTGCGGAAAGGAAGTTCCGAAAATGATACACGGAAAGTTTACCGTCAAGAGATTTACAGCGCTGTGCATAACACTTATGCTGGCGGCAGGCATGCTGGGCGGCATGGGCGGTGCTGCGGATCATCAGACAGATACATATGAGAACAGTCTGGAAAGCCTGAAGATCCAGCAGAAAGCGCTTGACGAGAAGATAGATGAAGCGCAGGCTGAGATAGATAAGCAGAAAGACAATATCGAGGCGCAGAAAGCGAAATATACGGCTGTAAAAGCTAAGATCGCCAACGTCGAGGATCAGCTGGTGCAGAATGAGGATGCGATGGTCGAGCTTGATACTCGTCTGCGTGAGGCGAGGGCTGAGCTGGAAGTAAGGAACGAGGAGATCGTAAAGCTGCGCGAAGAGTTTATGCTCAGGTTAAAGACTATGTATCTGGCGGGCGGAACTAATTCTTATGAGAATGTGCTGGTAAATTCGGCAGATTTTTATGATGTGCTGATGCGCCTGGAACTGGTCAAGCGTGTGGCTGAACACGATAACGATGCGCTGGACGAGCTGATGGAGAAAAAGCGTGCCATCGAAGCAGTTCAGGCTGAGATAGAGGAAAGCGCGGCAAAGCTGAAAGAGCAGACATCGCAGTATTCGGCGATGAGGGACGAGCTTAATGCCGAAAAGCAGGAGCTGGCTAAGGTGATAGAGGACGCTGACGGCAAGCTGGATACGCTGGCGCTGGACAAGGCGGCGCTGGAGCTGAGGGCTTCACAGCTGGAGGAACAGCAGAGGACTACCACCACTGCCCGTACAACGGCGGAAGAAAGCAAGGCGCACGAAAGCAGGTCGGAAGAGAAGCAGACCGTCACTGAGGGGGCTAAGACCACCACAGCAGGTACGGAAGCTCCTGCTAAGACAGAGGCAGGCAAGAAAACTACGACTGCTTCCGAAAAGCCTGCGGAGACAAAGAAAACAACGACAGCCACCGAGAAGGTAACTGAACCTGTTACCGAAACGACCACAGAGAAGGTCACGGAAACTGAGCCGCCTGTTGTTACCGAGCCGCCCGTCACCGAAACAGAGCCGCCTGTCAGCACGACAGAACCTTATGTTGAACCTGAACCCGAGCCTGAGCCGATACCTGCGGACGACTCGCGGCAGTCTAAGATAGACACTGTTATGGAATACGCGAGAAGCAACGTGGGCGGCGCTTACGTCTGGGCGGGGTCAAGTTTCAGGGCTACCGACTGTTCGGGTCTGGTAATGCTGAGTTATGCGCAGATAGGCATAAACATGCCGCATCTGGCTTCGATGCAGGCTGAATACGGCACGGCTGTAAGCTATGACCAGCTTCAGGAGGGCGATCTGGTGTTCTTCGGGTCGGGATATGACATTTATCATGTGGCTATCTACAACGGCAACGGAAGGATCGTCCATGCGGCGAACACCAATGACGGCATAATCTTCTCGGATCTGGCAAGTTTTGCGCAGTACAACCCGATATACTGCATGAGAAGGATAATATAGTACAAAAAACGGCTCTTTGAGAGAGGATATAAAAGTTCTGCCCCCGAGTGTGATGCACTTGGGGGCTGTTTTGGTTTTCTTTGGGGCAGTATGCGGGGAAGGAGTATGGTGGTATGAATTTCCCCGATATACTGCATGAGAAGGATAATATAGTACAAAAAAACGGCTCTTTGAGAGAGAATATAAAAAATTTGCCCCCGAGTGTTTACGGCAATTGGGGGCTGTTTTGGTTTTCTTTGGGGCAGTATGCGGGGAAGGAGTATGGTGGTATGGATTTCTCGGATATATTGCATGGGAAGGATAATATAGTACAAAAAAACGGCTCTTTGAAAGAGGATATAAAAGTTCTGCCTCTGAGTGTTTACGGCGCTTGGGGGCTGTTTTGGTTTTCTTTGGGGCGGTATGCGGGGAAGGAGTATGGTGGTATGAATTTCCCCGATATACTGCATGAGAAGGATAATATAGTACAAAAAAACGGCTCTTTGAAAGAGGATATAAAAGTTCTGCCCCCGAGTGTGATGCACTTGGGGGCTATTTTGGTATGAGCTGATATAGGGCATACAGTGTTCCACCTGAAAGGAGCGGGAGAAACTGACAGAGCAAAGTATCTTTCATGCGGAACTTACAGATAAATTTGAAAATAAGATTTGGGATAAGCAAAAATAATACACACATAGTAAATATAAATAAGCCAAATCCGCAGCTGCGTTCGGGGTCCTCTTTATCAAAGATAAGGGCGAGGCTTATAGTTAAGACGGGGACTGAGACAGCGCCTTCGATAATATCAAATAAAATGACCGATCTGCGCATAACTTCTTTTGATACAAACTTATCTGTTCTCATATTTACTCCTTTACCTGTGGAAAACGTGTCGTGTTACTGATAATTATAGCACGGTATATCTTCGTTGTCAATTTAATATGTGATTATCCCTTTAGCACACCAACTAAAAATGCGGTGAACAAAAGGATAATTGAGCGCCCCATATTTTTCCCCCGCCTGCGGCGGGGGAAAAATATACGCCAAGAACCTTAAATTCTGTATAGCCGCTGTTTTTGTGATGTGTCAGCGGGATAACCACAATTTAATATGTGATTATCCCGCTGATACACCAAAATAAACAATGTTCTCCCAATTTTGAAGTGTATTGCTAATGATACAGAAATTGCCTTTTTTCTTATTGTTTCCCCCGCCTTCGGGGGGGAAAACAATACACAACCAAATTGGGATACAATGTTATATCGGGAATTGAATACAGTTGGCGGTTATCTTTCCCCTGCCTTCGGCGGGGGAAAGATAACATCAACTCAGTTTTTCCTCATTGATAAAGGGTATTTTCAGTGGTGTGCTAAAGGGATAGTCACAATTTAATAAGCCATAGTACTTCTGAGATCGCATCGGAAATACTATGGCTTAACTTGTATATCTCCGTTTTGACGGAGATCATATTACTGAGGAGGGGTCTTTAGTTTGCAACCTTTGAAGTAGTGGGCGAGTATCTCGCGGCAGCTGCTGCCTGCTTCTGCCATTGAGTTTGCACCGTACTGGCTAAGCCCCACAAGATGCCCGAATCCGCGGGCGGTGAATGTGAACTTGCTGTCAGTCACCTCAAAGGTGAAGCAGGGTGAGGCTATGCCGACTGCCGCGATAAACTGCTGTACGTTGACCTTTGTGCCGCACAGACGGATCTCTGTGACATAGCCGCGCTCGTTGGCTGATGTTTCCAGCTGTTTTTCGGGCTGACCTGTGAGGTCGATGCCCAGCTGTTCTTTGACGCAGGTACGCAGTTCATCGGCGGAGATGGTCAGCTTGGTCTCGATGCCGTCAAGTTCGGCATCGCTTTCACTGGGGACTGCTTGCAGATAGGGTATATCAACTCCCCATGCGGTGAGGGCGCTCTCGGTACTGCCCGAAGAGGCTGAGTGGTACGCCGCCGTTACAGGTACGTCCTTATAGGTGAGTATCTCGGGGGCGGCGCGGACTGCTTTTTCTACGCGGGCGCGGGCAGTGTCATAATTTTCACCGTAGAAGTCCTGCGCCTGCTGTGGGGTGAAAAAACTCTGGTAGATGCGCTCGTCATCGCTTATCAGTCCGCCGTGAAGTGACGGCGTGGGGGAGTCAAGTTCGTCGGCATAGCGGCGCATTATGTAGGTTCGGGCGAGGACAGCTTGTGCTTTCAGGGCTTCCTCGCTGAAATCGGCAGGCATCTGTGCGAGGACTGCGCCCGTCACATAATCATCAAGCGTGTATTCTTCCAGCTGACCTTCGGATGTCATGTAAATGCCTACGGTGAGTTCTTTTGGCGCGGTGCGGGTATTTCTCACAAATGCAAGGCAGGGTATCAGTGCAAGACAGACCGCCAGCACCACCGCGCATTGTATGTTCTCTTTCATTGTACAAGCCCCCTTTGATATAATCCCAATTTGGTTGTGTATTGTTCCCCCGCCGAAGGCGGGGGAACAATACGAAAGAACAGCCATTTTGTATCATCAGCAATACACATCAAAATTGGG
>NZ_CACWPP010000156.1 GCF_902762735.1 uncultured Ruminococcus sp. | reverse complement strand
TGCAATTTGTGCAGGCTGCTTTGTCGTTGGCAGCAATTGGCAAGCACCTTTTGGAGTGAGGAGCGGAGCGACGAACGGAGAAAGGTGCTTGCCGCGGCACCCGCCGATCGGTCACGCAGCATACGCTTCATGGTATTCCATAGGTGTCATGCTGCTCAATTTAATCTGGTACCGACCAGTATTGTAGTATCTGATGTATTCTTCAATCGCTGCGACCAGACAAGCTTTATCCGTAAACTTGCGAAGATAATACATCTCGGACTTCAGGATACCCCACCAGCCTTCCATTGGGCCGTTGTCAATGCATCTCCCGACACGGGACATACTCTGTATCATTCCGGCATCGACAAGTTTCTGATGGAATATTTTGTTGGTATACTGAAATCCTCGGTCACTGTGGAAGATCGGATGAGCGTCAGGATTGAGCCGGACAGCTTCATCAAATGTGGAAAATACAAGATCATTGTTGTTGCTCTCACCAATCTTGAAAGCTACGATACGTCTGTCATAAAGGTCGAGAATGGCACTCAAATACAGCTTCTTGATGACCGGGCCAACATAGTATTTGAACTCTGTCACATCGGTGAGCCACTTCTCATTCGGCTTATCTGCGTGGAAATCCCGTTTCAGGATATTCTCTGCTGTGATCTGCGGCGTTGATGGGATATATGTTTTCTTCTTGATACGGGTGACAGATTTCAGATGAAGAATATTCATCAGCCTGTAAATACGCTTCTTGTTGTAATGCACGTCATGCTCGCGATTGATCACAACCGTCATCTGGCGGTACCCTAAGATCCCGTTGCGTTCCTCATAATGCTGCCTGATCCATTCTACAAGCTGTTCATTGACCTGCTGGCTATGGCTTGGTGTCCGATGTAGCCACTTGTAGTAAGCCGAGCGTGCAACGTGGACAGCAGCGCATAGCTTCTGAATCGGATAATGCTCTGTTTCGTTCATGTATTGGATTGCAAGATACTTATCCTCATTTCGTACTCCGCTTACCAATCGCCCCCTTCCAATTCCTTCAGTTTTTTTAACAGCTTGATCTCCATTTCCTGATCCTTGATCTTTGCCTGCAATATCTTGTTTTCCATACGAAGTCTGTCCGCTTCTGTGAGCGCATCTTCCGGCTTTGCCTTGCCCCGACGGTCTGTGAGTCCCTCTACACCCTTTGCTTCATACTTGCGTACCCACGAATAGATTTGCTGATAGGATACGCCGTATTTCTCCATTGCAAGCCCATAATCCTTGCCGTGCTCAATACAGAATGCTACGATCTCGACTCGTTCTTCATGCGTGGTTTTTCTGCCTTTGTTCATGGTAATTCCTCTTTCCGAGCGTGTGCGCTCTTTAAAGTCTTTACCACTATTATAACATGAAATCCATCTTCTGAAAACCTTCGTGTCCGAAGCTCTTTAAAGTCTTTACCACTATTATAACATGAAATCCATCTTCTGAAAACCTTCGTGTCCGAAATATGATACCTTCGGCATATTTCTACTTGACTTCCTTTACCGTTAAGGTATTCAGTTACTGCTTTCAGCTTTGTTTCCGCAGAATACTGTTTGTTTGTATGACTTATTCTAATTGATTCTATCCCATTTGTTACTTCTTGGCGATTGCTTCATAACTTCCTCTTCCTTCAAGGTATTCTTGCACTGCCGCTATGCGTTCTTCATCTGTTAGCTTACTTCCTCTTGACATATAATAACCCCCTTACAGCTTTCACACGCTTTTGTTTTTTCGTGTGTCTACTGCCGCCGCCCAAAATGGCAGAACGGAATTTAAGTGATAGCAAAACAGCTATATTTTGGTATATTATAAATGAAAAGGGCTATGTCATCCGTGATTGTGTGTACGGAGAGCATAGCCCTGTTTTTTTCAAAAGCAATTTCATTTTACTGTTTGGTGCGACACTTTTAATTCGGATCGTCAATAGCATATTTCTTCTCCTCGATATAAAATATCATAATCGAATGTCAACGAGCCACTAAGCAATCCTAATAGAAATAATAACAAAAATAGATTATATATAGCAAACATAGGAGATATCCTGCGTATAGCAAGGTAACTCTTTTTGCTGAAACATCTCTAATCGGCTTGTACATGAAGCTAAATCGCTGTATAATTATAAACACAAGAAAAATTTTAGAAAGGTAAAACTATTTCAGCATCTATTTCGTATATACTATCAGAAGCCACAAAAGGGGGTGTGCCAATGTCCGGTGACAAACATCTGATACGGCGAATCAAACGTGGCAATCTAAAAGCGGCAGATGAACTTTTCGAGCGATATTACAAGGAAATCTATGCTTATATCTATAAGCAGTGCGGAGACCGTGAGCTTACAATGGACTTGACACAGGACACCTTTGTGGCAGCTTTTCGTGGGCTTCAAGGTTATGATGAAAGAAAAGCAGAGTTCCGAACGTGGTTGTATCGTATCGCTGCAAACAAGACCGCTGACTATTATCGAAGCAAACGGTATCATCAGCGTATTACAGAGCTTTCACTTGACGATAAAGTGATCGAGTTATCTGATGACAGCGACATTCTTGAAAGCCTTGCGGAGCAGGAGCTAATAAGGCACATCATGGATATTGTATCAGGATATGATCCTGTATGGGTTCGTATTTTTCAAATGAAGATTTTTGATGAAATGACATTTTCCCAGATTGGTGATAAACTTAGGCTGTCGGAAAACACAGTGAAAACACGATACTATGCTATGATAAAGCGTATCAGAAAGGAGTTGTCCGAATGAAATTGAAAATTGATTATCCTACCGAGAAAGAGATCGAACAGCAAAAAGCAAGAGTCATGGAGAGAGCTTTTCCCCAACCTGAGCGCCGCCCGCCGCCGCACATTGTTTTCTTTCAGTGTGAACTCAGTGCAGTGATCAGCTTGGCGATCTACTTCTGCCTGATGTTCTTCTGTGCTACTGTACTGCCTGAAAAAGAAACAAACGGTTTCCTTGCACTTGCAGTATTTCCGCTGACCTATTTCAGTTTTTACTTTCTGTCGATACTTTCCGAGGAGCAAAGTGAAGTGGTGGAATTGAAACGTTCCATGCGCTATTCATTCGGTTATCTTGTAAGTCTGCGAATGCTGTATGCAAGTCTGGCAGCGGTGATCTTAAACATCATTATGCTGATATTGTTTTTCCGTGGTATCAATCATTATTGGAGCATTGGTGCAGCAGGAACAACATCTATGATGTTACTTGCACTCTTTACCCTTATCAGCTTTGAAAAAACAAATTCGATCAAAATTTCAGCGGTGATTGTGGTACTATGGACATCTGCCTGCCTTGCACTCATGCAGTTCGGTGAGCCGCTTTATCATATTATGATAGATGTTATTCCCATAACAGTTCATATCGCTGCAATGGTGATCAGCTTTCTGGGCTTTATGAATTATATTGGAAAGGTGGAAAAACAAAATGCTTACGGTTTCTGATGTAACAAAGAGTTATGGCAAGTTTACTGCGATCGAGCATATCACGCTCGACCTCGACAACGGCTTGTACGGTCTGCTCGCCCCGAACGGCGCAGGCAAGACAACGCTTATCAAAATGATAACCACTTTGCTGAATCCAACATCAGGAGAGATACTCTATCATGGTGTGGAGATTCGTAAAATGGGTGCGGAGTATCGTACCCTGCTCGGCTTTCTTCCGCAGCAATTCGGCTATTATAAGAACAATACTCCTGTGCAGTATCTTGATTACCTCGCCGCTCTGAAAGGTATGCCGACAAACGGCTTAAAACAGCGTATCAGTGATGTCATAGAGCAAGTGGGGCTGTCCGATTCAGCAAACACCAAAATGCGGAAGTTTTCGGGCGGTATGCTCCAGCGTGTCGGCATTGCACAGGCGATACTCAACGATCCGAAGATCCTGATTCTTGACGAACCGACAGCAGGGCTTGATCCGAAAGAAAGAGTGCGTTTCCGCAATATCATTTCTGCTCTTTCAAAAGACCGTATCGTGATACTGTCTACGCATATCGTTTCTGACATTGAATCTATTGCCAATCGAGTTGTGATGATAAAGGATAAACACCTTTACAAGAATGATACGGTAACAGCGATATGCTCGGAGCTTGACGGCTGCGTGTTTGAAACTTCCGTAACTGACAGCGAGTATGCAGAATTTGAAAAGCGATACCTTGTTCTATCTGCAAGGCACGAGCGTGACGGTATGACAGTAAGATTTTATTGTGACCGCAAAACGAACTTCGATGCAAGAGAATGTACACCAAATCTGGAAGATGTATTCCTTGTAACATACAGATAAGGAGATATTATGCGAATTATAAGAAAGGAAATCCGCAAGGTACTGAGCATAAGGCTGATCGTTATTCTGCTGTTATTTTCAGCACTCTATGTTACACAAATCCCCTATCTTTCGATGAATTGGTGGAATCATTCAGATTCACCATACGAGGTTGACCTGCACAGGGAGTTGATCGGCAAATTTGGTGCGACGATTACGGCGGACGAATGGGAGGACTTCACGGCATTTCGTCAAAACCTGATAGATGATCTGATGGAATATGTATTACAGGACGAGATCATGCAGAAATATGACATTGATACCTATGAAAAGTATGAAGAACAGAAAGAAGCAACTGCTTTAGGAGAAGCTCATGAAACCGAGCTTGGACAGGAGTTCAGCAGATTGACTTTCGATGATCCTGTAACATCACCCCTCATTTTTAAGATACAGACACTTGACAGTCTTGTATCTGCAAAAGAATCAGGTCATATTTTCAGCAGTAAAGAAGATGCTGAAAAAAAGATACAAAGCACAGATTATTACAAGAAAATGTCTGATTCAGCACAGAACAGAGTAGTTCAGCTATGGACAGGCAAGGAGCTTTCTCTGCTTCATGAAGCTGTTACAGAAAACGTCAAGGACGATTTTGTAAGAATGGCAATACTCGCCGTGATATGGTGCTTTGTACTGATTCTGCCTTATCAGATTAGCGAAAGACTGAAAAATGTGCGGGATATACAGCTAACCACGAAAACAGGGCGAAAGATATTTTGAAAGCAGGCGGCAATCAGTGCATTGCTTGGCATTTTGATCGGTGTAATGGTATCAGGCGTATATGCCTATATGCTGTGGCGAAAAGGGGCTTTTGATTTTATCCATTGCCCTGTCAATATCATGATGAGACGGTATTGGGTAGATATGACTTACGGGCAATTTCTGCTATTGTATGCTTGTGAGCTTATTATGACTTCAGTTGTATCTGCTCTGCTTGCCTATCTGATTGGCAGATTGTCTGCAAATTATATCGTGGGACTTGGTATCTCGATTCCCGTAACAGTGATCCTATGTGTTGCTGTTAATTTTATTATGATAACACCGTTCTGTCTTGATCTATCAAAAATGATTTCATTTTTCCTGATATGTATACCTTTGATCATTTTACCGATTGCTGTTTTATTGCTTACAGGAGCAATGCTCCGCCGTGACAGGGTGCGTGATATACTATGAGAGTTATGAAATATGAGCTGCGAAAACTATTTGGATTTCCTCTTATGTGGGGACTTCTTGCGGTTTTCTTAGGATTTAGTTTCTATATCATACATAGCGAGGTTGGATATCACGAGTTTCAGAAAAGCCTGCACGGGGTTTATAATGTAATGGTCGGACACGAAACAAGCAGCGAATATTATGACTTATACACACATTATCACGGCAGCGTTTCAGGCAGCTATGATACACTTGATATGCGGAAAACCAAGGAAATGAAAGAAAATATGTGTGATTATTATCCGACTGGCAGTTATGCTGAATTGATAGATAACAATTATGAGACACTGCAAAAGCGTCTTGAGGAAATCATAGCTGACGGAGATTCAGATGGCATGTTTTATCCGGGTGACGTTTTTCAGATACACAAAAAAATATACCTTATCATGAAAGTTTGCCTGATAGAAATGATCATCATGATGTGTTTCTCGGTATTATACTTAATGGACTTTGAACGGCTTAATCGAACAGAAGCACTGGTCTTTTCATGCCGTATCGGACGAACGGATATGCGGTTAAAGCTTGCAGCCGGAGTGCTGGGAGGACTTCTGTTTTCGGTGATGATACTCTGCCTGAGCTTTGCGGTATTTTTGGCTTTGGTACCAATGCGAGGACTTTGGTCAACACCTGTCAATTCGGTTATGGTCATGGAGAGCAGCGGAGTTTGGGAATACCCATTCATAACGTTTGTTCCATTGACGATTGGAAAGGAGTTTTTTCTTTCGATAGCTGTAACACTTCTATTGGTTTTGTTATTTGGCATATTATCGGGTGCTGTACAGTTGTATGTGCATAACAGTTATCTCACAATGATCGGTTGTGCTGTTGGATTTGTCGTTCTCATGTTATTACCATTCATCGTGAAAAATGCCTGTTGGTTAAAAACGTTTGTATGTTTAACTCCGTCAAGCCTTTGGTATTATTGTTCGAGATGGTTTATCGAAAATGACTTGCCGGTTTCCTTTGCTTGGAGTGAATTTATCACGCTTGGAATTTGGTTTGTGATTTCGATCATCCTTATGCTTGTTGGAAAAAGTTATTTGAAAAGTAAGGATATTTGATGCTAAATACAAGGCGCTCTGATATGTTTCTGAGCGCCTTGTTAGTCAGCAAATTAGTTTCTCAACAACCGCCACGGACAGCTCTGAGGGGTATTTCCGTTCGCCAGAAAGCCTATCATTCCAACACACTTCTATTCTTCTTTTTCTGTTGCTCCCTTTTCTGCTCCTGACTGAGATAATTCTCAATCTCCCTCGATGCTTCGGACAGCTCTCTCGACTTTTGATCCAATACGTCATACTTGGTGTTCATATTTTCCATTTTTCCACGAAGTTTGGAAATATGCTTTTCCAACTGCTCGACTGTAGGAATTTTTTTCGGGAACGCCTTTTTGAGTTCACTCTCAGTCGCTGAATACCGATACAGCTCGGCATCAAACTGGTCGGCATATTTCTTTTGCTTGCGCCCTTTTAGCGACATATAATGGTCATGAAAAGGCTTTGAATTTTGGTAAGTCCT
>NZ_CACWPP010000155.1 GCF_902762735.1 uncultured Ruminococcus sp. | reverse complement strand
CAGTTTACAGACAGGGCGAGGAAAAAACCATCGAACTGACTGTTGACGAGACAAAGCAGGACACTGCCAAAAAAGAAGAAGAAGAGGAAGAACAGCCCGCACAGGACGAACAGCAGTACAGCTATCGCGGCGGTCAGGGCTTTGAGGGCATCGACCCGTTCGAGTTCTTCGGCATGAGATAATAGCGTTTATACCGAAAATACACCTTATTACACCAACAGCACCGCATCTTTCCCCCTTAGATGCGGTGCTGTTCTTGTGTACAATTAAACAGACTGACAAAACAAATATTGTTTTTTTCAGAAAAAATTTGCGAAAACACTTGCAATTTTGAAAAAAGTGTGCTATAATACTAAAGTACCTTGACGATAGGTCAAGTGAGATCAGAGATCATATTTCCGGGTAGTTCGATCCGAGATATGGGTGTGCGGGTCCTGTACAATGAAACGCTGTGAACCATGTCAGGCGGGGAACCGAGCAGCATTAAGCGGTCTGTTTCGTGTGTTACAGTTTCGCCTGCATGCCTATATGTCGGATCGATTTTTTTTGAGGAGTGAGTTAGTTGTATCAGGCTTTATACAGAAAATGGCGGCCCAAGACCTTTGACGACGTCGTATCTCAGCCTCATATCACTACAACGCTGAAAAACCAGATAATCGGAGGTAAAACTGCTCACGCCTATCTTTTCACAGGTTCGCGCGGCACGGGCAAGACCACATGTGCCAGGATATTCGCCAAAGCAGTCAACTGTGAACACGGCAAAGACGGTATGCCGTGCTGTGAGTGTGAGATCTGCAAAGCGGCTGACAACGGCACGCTGGGCGATATAATCGAGATAGACGCGGCTTCAAACGCCAGTGTCAACGACATCAGAGAACTGCGCGAGGGCGTTATGTTCACGCCCGAGATGTGCAGGTATAAAATATATATCATCGACGAGGTGCATATGCTTTCGGTGGGCGCGTTCAACGCTCTTCTGAAAACTATGGAAGAGCCGCCGCCGCATGTAAAATTCATTCTTGCGACCACCGAGATACAGAAGATCCCCGCGACTATCGTTTCAAGATGCCAGCATTTTGACTTCAACCGTATACGGACGGAAGATATTGTGTCAAGGCTCAGCTATATCGCAGGGCAGGAAGGCTTCACACTGCATGAGGACGCGGCTGAACTGATAGCAAGACTGTCAGACGGCGGCATGCGCGATGCGCTGTCTCTGCTCGACCAGTGCGTGGCTTTCTCAGATGACATCACGCTGGAAACAGTGTCAAATGCATCGGGTATCGCAGGGCGCGATTACCTGTTCGATATACTTGAAAGCATCGCAGATAAAAATGCGGTGGAAGCACTGAAAAAAATAAGCGAACTTCACGCCATGTCCAAAGACCTTAAAGTGCTTGCGGGCGAACTGCTGGAGCAGATGCGGAACGTCATGCTTGCAGCCACCATCGACAACGGCAGAGAGCTTATCACCTGCCTCCCCGAAGAAATGGAGAGGATAGAAGGCATAGCCAAAAAAATGTCGCTGGAAGAGATACTGGGCTGCATCTCCCTTTTGCAGGAAAGTTCTGAGAGGTTCGCAAGAAGTACTTCAAAAAGGATAGAGCTGGAAATGTGCATCATAAGGCTTTGCACGGGAAGCTATGGCACTGTGGCTGTACAGTCTGCCCCGAGACAGTCGGGCGGACTTGCAGATCAGGAACTGCTCAAGCGTCTGACAAGGCTGGAAGATGCTGTAAGAAACGGCGTTACAGTGCAGGCTGATAAGCCCGCAGATGCTCCCCCGCCAAAGCCCGAACCCGATCCCGATTTCAAGAAGATGGATCCTAACAAGATCCTGCCCATCAAAAACTGGGAGGGTCTTGTGGCTGAGATAAGCCGCAGAAATCCTGCAATAAGCGGTTTTCTGAAAAAATCGAAGGCTTTCATCGGCGGCAGTACCGCGTTCATCATAGTCGATAATGACTTTTTTTTCCAGCAATTCAAAAAGCTGAACGTTTCGGCGCTCATAGCCGATGTTCTGCGCGAAAATTTCGGACAGACCTTCAATATCAAGGCTAAGTCAGCCAAAAATGTTTCACCCGAGGATACGGAAAATCCCATAAACAAACTGTTGGCTAAGGCAAAAGCACTTGATATTGAGGTAGATATAAAAAATAAAAATTAAGGAGTTATTAAAATGAAAGCAAGAGTTCCTAACGGTATGGGCAAAGGTCCATCAAACAATATGAATCAGATGCTGAAGCAGGCACAGAAGATGCAGGATCAGATCACTGCACTTCAGGCTGACCTGGAGCAGAGAGAGTTCAAGGGTACAGCAGGCGGCGGTGTCGTTGAAGTTACCATAAACGGCAAGAGAAACGTTCTCGACCTGAAGCTCGCTCCCGAGATAGTTAACCCCGAGGAGATCGAGGATCTGCAGGATCTCATCAAGGCTGCATTCAATGCTGCTGTTGATAATCTGGACGAGGTCAGCGATGCTGAGATGCAGAAGCTGACAGGCGGCGTTTCCTTCCCGGGTCTGTTCTAAATCATGGCTGAAAGCAACCCTCTTCCGCTGGTGCTGTTGACCGAGCAGTTCGCAAAACTGCCTGGAATTGGCATGAAATCGGCTCAGCGCATCGCCTATCATGTGATGGAGATGAACGCCGATGAAGCAAAAGCACTTGCCGATGCTGTGATGAATGTCCATAAAACTGTACACCTGTGCAAATATTGTCAGAACTATACCGACAGGAACGTCTGTCCCATATGCGATGACAACAGGCGCGATCACGGACTTGTGTGCGTGGTCCAAAGCCCGCAGGACATCACCGCCATCGAGCGCACAAATGAGTATAAGGGCGTTTACCATGTGCTGCATGGTCTTATATCACCGATAAACGGCGTTTCGCCCGATGATCTTAGGATCAAGGAACTGCTGGCGCGTATAAACGAGGGCGGCATCGAAGAGATAATCATGGCTACCAATCCGACTGTGGACGGTGATGCTACGGCGTATTACATCTCAAAACTGCTCAAACCACTGGGCGTTAAGGTAACAAGGCTCGCCTTTGGTCTGCCGATCGGGGGTCAGCTGGAATATGCTGATGAGATCACGCTGTACAAAGCGCTTGAAAACAGAAACGAAATATAAAAAATCAACTCCGTGTGCTTGTGCTCACGGAGTTTTTTGTTTGTTATAATATAAGCTCTGTATAAACAACAGCCGCCGCAATAGCCTCAGCTATAAATATCACAGGCAGACCCACCGAAAATTTGGGCTTTCTCGTCTTGTGATGAAACACCACCATGCCCAGCAGTCCGCCGATTATGCCGAACACCGACCCAATAATAAGCCTGTTTTCAGGCGTGCGCCATTTATCGTACTTCGCTTTTGTCTTGTCTGCACCAAACATTATAAAAACAATAAGATTGATAACAGCATAGCATATCAGTATTACCTTACCCATTCTTCTTCCTGCTCCTCAGTCCTCTGAAAAAATCCGAAAGCATATCAGCACACTCTTTTTCCATCACACCGCCCACACATTCGGGCTTGTGATTGTAAGGCAGACCAAACAAGTCTACCACCGACCCGCATGAACCCGCTTTCTTGTCATATGCACCAAAAACTACCCTCTCGACCCGCGAGTTTATCACCGCGCCCGCACACATGGGACATGGCTCTAAGGTCACATAAAGCTCACAGTCTATCAGCCGCCAGCCGCCCAGCTTCCTGCTTGCCTGCTCAATGGCGACTATCTCCGCGTGGGTCAGCGGTGAACGCCCGTATTCACGGCGGTTGAACCCTCTGCCAACTATCTCGCCCGTGCTTTTTTTGACCACCACCGCCCCCACAGGGACTTCATCTTCCTCAGCCGCAAGCGCCGCCAGTTCAAGCGCCTTGCGCATATACACCTCGTCCCGCGTCATGTCAAAAACCTGATGGAAACTATGGTCATTACGACCGCACACACGAACCACATGGCTACCGTATTCGATGACAGCATCAGCTCCACCTTTTTCGCAAACGTCAGTTCAGACTCGTTCCGCTCAATATTAAAGCTCCACTCCCTGCGGTTGTTCAGGCGCGAATATACCACCAGCGCACCCGCACATATCACCATGTACACCGCTATCGTGATTATCCTTCCCGTCGAAGAACTGATGATGCCCACATATACCAGCATGTAGTTGACCGTTGTGGATACCGAATGCATAAGTATCGCCGTAACTATCGAACCCGACCGCACCGTAAACAATCCGATGACCACCGAACAAAGCGTCGCATAGCCGATATACGAAAGATCGTAAAAACTCAGCCCGCATGCCACTGCCGCCACAACGACCGCAAATGAATCGCCAAACTGCCTGAAACTCTGCAATACCAGTCCGCGGAAGAATATCTCGATAAGAACGGGCAGCAATATGCAGTTGTAGATCATCGACATCACCACAGCCGCCTCATCACTGCAATTGAACATGTATATGTATATGCTGTCAACCTTGACGAACCCCAGCATGCGCGAAAGCAGATTGTTCATCAACCGCCCTATAACTATTATCATCAGCATTATAATGACCGCATTGAACTTGAACGCACCCGTCGCATTTGCGTTGCCTTTCGGCAAAGCTACTTTCAGCGGCAGTCTGGTACGCATGTGATATATCATGATGGCAGTGATGAACTTTATTATGCTGATACCCATGTACATCACACATGACAAAAGTGAGATCTCACCAAACTCCGTCCTCTCGGAAAAGAAAATGACGTTGCTTGGCATTCCCTGATTAAAGTACGCCGCCAGCAGGAAATTTATCACATCAAACAGCAGCATCACCAGCATGACAGCCCCCAGCAGGCGCAGGCAGTTATGCAGTGTGGCAGACTCGGCAGTGTCAGCACTGCGCTTTATAAAACCACGTCCCGCCATGTATGAATGTTCGCGGGAATCGTGTACATAGTTGAATGAATACTGATTATTTTCGTCGCTTCGCCACTTGAAATACTCTTCATCATACTCCTCATTCTGGTTCTGGTAAGTACGTTCACGGGCGATATTGCGCACAAATTCCTTATCTTTTTTAGAAGGCATCGCTCCACCTCCGTCCATATTTGGCAGAACATTCTGCCATTCGTTAATATTATACCACAATCTGCCGCGTTTGTCACTACCTTTCCCGCGTTTTTAAAGATTATTTCACAAGGTCATATCCGTTCGCCCTGCTGCATATAATATATTATGATTATCCCGCTGATACACCACATTTTTGCAAGCAAACAGGGCAGATGTGGTAAATCGGTGTGCCACATAGCCCCTCCCCTACGTAAGGGTAGAGGGTTGGTGGTTGGGTCGCCCCTTGCCAAGAACGCTGAATTACGGCTATCAGATATTGGTGTGCTAAAAATGCGGTAAACAAAATGATAATTGAGCGCCCCATATTTTCCCCCCGCCTGCGGCGGGGGAAAGATAACATCAACTCAGTTTTTCCTCATTGATAAAGGTATTTAGCACACCAACTAAAAATGCGGTAAACAAAAGGATAATTGAGCGCCACACGCCAAGAACCTTAAGTTCTGTATAGCCGCTGTTTTTGTGGTGTG
>NZ_CACWPP010000154.1 GCF_902762735.1 uncultured Ruminococcus sp. | reverse complement strand
CGGGCTGTTCTTCCTCTTCTTCTTCTTTTTTGGCAGTGTCCTGCTTTGTCTCGTCAACAGTCAGTTCGATGGTTTTTTCCTCGCCCTGTCTGTAAACTGTCAGTTTGATCTTGTCACCCTTTGATGCCTTTTTGATCTTAGACACAAGGTCGTTTGAAGAAGTTATATCCTCATCGTCTGCTTTGGTGATTATGTCGTTTTCTTTAAGACCCGCTTTTTCGGCAGGGGAGTCCTCGTTGACGACTCTTACGACTGCGCCTTCGGGTATGCCGTAGCTCTTCATATCGGAGCTTACAGTCTCAACGGAAACGCCGATGTAAGGCTTTACCACATAGCCGTTCTCTATAATGCTGGTGACAATATCCTTTACGTTGTTTATCGGGATAGCAAAGCCGATGTTGTCTATTGAAGCCTCAGTGGAGGAATTGCTGGAGTACTTTGCGTTGGTCACGCCGACAACTTCGCCGTACATGTTGAACAGAGCGCCGCCCGAATTGCCCGAGTTTATCGCGCAGTCGGTCTGGATAAGGTTCATCATTACCGAATTTGAGGTGGTTATGGACCTGTCTTTTGCGCTGACAATGCCTGATGTCAGTGTGAAAGTAAGCTCGCCGAGAGGGTTGCCTATCGCAACTACATTATCGCCGACGCTGAGTGCTTCGCTGTCGCCCAGAGTTACGGGTGTAAGACCGCTCGCGTCGATCTTCAGCACTGCTATGTCGTTGCTCTCATCACTGCCTACTATCTCGGCATCATACTGAGTGTTGTCATACAAGGTGACTTTTACGGAGTTTGCGCCTTCGATAACGTGATGGTTGGTGACTATGTAGCCGTCATCAGTGATTATGAAGCCTGAGCCGCTTGCCGCCGCAGTGGTCTTATAGCCGAAGTAGTTGGTGGTTATCTCGGTGGTGATGCCGACTGTGGAGTTGACGTTATTCTGATAGACCTGTGAGGCTGTCAGCTGAGTGCCGTTCGTTTTTACCGTCTGCATCGCAACAGCTTTTCCGCTGTCATCAGCTGTTTTTATGACTGTTGTGCCATTGGTCTTGGTGGCTGATGCAGTGCCGACGTTATTGCCGAATGCTTTCAGTGCCGCGAATGTTCCGCCTGTGGCTGTGCGTTCAGTGCATTGTTTACGGGATACGGGGTCTGCTCAAATCCATTATTTCTGTTATCCTGATCGAAGTTATTGTAATTCATGGTGTTCATAAGACATTCTCCTTTTTTATATAGTTATCAGCGGTTCGCACCGCTCTTTGTTTTCTATGCTTCTAATTATATTGGCTAAACTTTAAAACTAATTTAAGCTGTAATGAAAACAAGATGAAAGACTTTGAAAGATATTTTCACATAACTGTCAATTTCTTTCTTACTGTGAAAGTCTTGTGAAAGGAGTGTCAGCCTTCTTTGAAAAGGCGGGGAGTCAGGTATATTTTCGTGCGCGGTCGATACGAATGCAAGAGAAGGCGCTTAGTTTTGCGCCGTACACGTCCCGCGAGTGTGCGGCGACAAGCACTTCGCCCGACTGCGTGCCTGTCACCAGAAGCGTATGGTAAAATCGCTGACTGTTCCCCAGCTGGACCACATCGCCTGCGCGGAGTTCCTGTCTGCTGAGGAGTCTGCCGAAAGGACCTGCGCCCTGATTTGTCAGCATGAAGCGTGCGAAGTATTCAACACCTGTCCATGCGGCGGCGCGGTCGTTGAGCGAGATATAGTACCAGCCGATGTCGGGGGTGAAATTCATCACTGCGCCTGCGGCGAAGATGCACTGTGAGATGAAGTTTGTGCAGTCGCCGCCGATGGGATCGAAATCATAATAGGCGGGGTTTCTGCCATAAGCCCAGCGTCGGGCATAGCTGAGTGCGGCAGAAATGTCGAGAGGGTATTCGATAAGCATTGGGTACTCCTTACATTATCTTACATTATATAGATATTCTATCATATTCGCCGCAGAAAGATCTGTGCAAAGCAAAGCCCCGCGCCATAAAAATGACGCGGGGCTTTGCCTTTTAAGGAAGTTTAGAAAAAATATATGAAGAAAAATATGAAGCCTTTGTTTAACTTGACTATAATTTTAAATGTCCATTGTGACAGGTACGTGATAATAAACAGAATATTTAGAAAAATTGCTTTTTGTCAAATATCGACATCAATCAACTTTTACACTGACCTTTACACTGACCCCGAGAGAGTTCAGGAGCTTGTCGGGGTCATGGGCGTTTTGGAGCCATATTTGGGGATAACTGTGCTTTATCAGCTGTTTTGTGTCGAAAATATCTTCGCCGCGTGAAAGCATTTTTATCTGGAGCTGTTCGCATTCATGCTCAAGTTTGGAAGAGACTGCACCTGCAAGGGCAGTGCTTTTGCGGCTGTCAAGCTGACGGTCGGGACGGGCGGTGAGGGTGATGTGTGTTGTCAGAAGCATTTTGCCTTCCTTTATTGACAGGGCGGGGCGGGTAGATATATCTTCCAGCGCGGAAGTTATCTCTTCGCTGCCGATGTCTGTGACGAGATATGCTTTTTCAGCCTGCCCGCAAAGCATAGCCGCCGCCATCGACTGTCGGGCATCGAGAAGTGTGTCACTGCCTGTGACGGCAGTGCCTGCCAGTTTTATCATGCGGCTGACTTCTGTGCTGTTATCCTCACTGTTGTTGTCTTTCTCTTCGCCGTTCGCTTTCAGCATGGGCATGGCTGTCGTGCCGTCGGAGTTGAGCAGTTTGATAATATCGCAGGGGACTGTCTCGGAGTATTCACTGCTGACTTCCAGCAGACCGTTCAGGGCTTCGGAAGAGATCTCTTCTTCGCTCAGACGTATCTCCATCAGCTCGGCGGCGGTGTCCTCTGCCATACAAAGGCTTGCGGCGGGACTGATGTTCTTGTCGCCGAGAGCGAACGCAAACAGTTCATAGGGATCGCCGAGCTGTACATCTCTGCCCAGACATATCAGCTGTAAGTGCCCGAAAAACAGCTCTTTTCCTGTACTGCTGCGGGCGGCGGCAATTGCTTCGCCGACTGTTCTGCCCTCACTGACTGCGACGGTGATGTTGGGTTTGGTGCTGTCAACTGCGGTATCAGCACCGCCGCCTGTCGGCTGGAAGATCTGCATGGTGACTTTATAGCCGTTTTCGGCGTTGTCTATGCCGATGGCGTGGACAAGTCCGCGCCTGTCGATGCTTATGCTCCTGCCGAACGAAGAGCATGCGATGCAGGCGATAACTGCGGCGGGTATCAGGGAGATGTGGGCGCGTGTGTGCATGGAAAGACCTCCGTTACTATACAGACTTTTGTACAGTTTGCTTCTGCGAGGGGTGTGCTGTACGGAAATTTACGCATAAAATGGTCAGTAGTGGGGGAGAAAAGGGGGGGGAGGTGACTTCGGAAAAGCGGGTGCTTTCTGTGGAAAGGCAACTTATGCTCCTGCCGAATGAAGAGCATGCGATGCAGGCGATGACTGCGGCGGGTATCAGGGAGATGTGGGCGCGTGTGTGCATGTAAAGACCTCCGTTACTATACAGACTTTTGCACAGTTTGCTTCTGCGAGGGGTGTGCTGTACGGAAATTTACGCATAAAATGGTCAGGGGCAGAACAGATACCAGCAGGACGATCGGCAGAAGGCTATGCTCGCTGTAAACGATGCTTTCCCACCTGTAATCAAAGAGGAACGGCAAGGCGGCTGCGGCGGGGACGAGACCTGCGGACATGACTGCGTAAAAGCCGTTCGTTTCGGGAAAAAGCCGTCTTATGCACATGCCTGCGCAGTGCAGGAGCGCGGCTAGTCTGACCAAGCCTGTGAATATCCACGCCATCAGGAAAAATGCGTCACTGCGCTCGGTTATGAGATTTTCACTTGATGCGGCGAGTGTGAAAACGGGAAGCGGGGTCTTTAGGCTAATGTTTCCCAGTACGGCGGTGACAAGTGCGATAATTGTACAAACAAACACCCCTTTCAATGCCAGAAATCTCATCGCGTTCACTGCCGAACTGTCATCGGTATGAAGGGCTAAAAAGGCGAAGATAACAAGGCATGAGCATCTGTTCGTTTCCGAAAGGACAGAGGCTGAGACGGCTTTCGGCAAGTTGGGAACAGCCAGGTCGAAACGGGCGGCTGACATGCCATCGGCTGCACCTGCGGCTATCGTCAGAAGCATCAATGCGGTCAGAAAAACGGACAGCTGAGCGATCCTGCCGATAACTGCGGTGTCAAGTCTTGCGGCGTAAACAGCTGTAAGCGTACAGCAGGCGACAGTCAGCAGGCGGGGCATGTTGACTGAGAAAAAATAATCGGTAAAATATGCAAAACTGCCAATATCAAGAAAAGCCTGATAGAGGAAAAACGCGAGAAAAGAAGCGTTCACGAATTTTCCGAAGCGCTCTCCCAGCTTTGCGGACGATGTGGAAATGTCTGCTGAACAGGTCTTAAAAAGGCGTATCAACGGGATAAGAAGCACCATCTGAAGCACTGTTGCGACAAGTACTGCGATGATGGAGGTCATGCCGCCTGTGTTGGGAGAGGTAAAAAATGTCAGGGTAGAGAAGATCCTTGAACATAGAAGAATGCAGATCAGGGCAGGTGATGAAAGAATAGTCTTGTTGCTCATATCATTTTACGTGTTAACAGTCTGAAAAATTGGTCATTTACGGAATGCAGGTCTTATGCGGGGGAATTATCAGGCGAAATTGCTGTGCGCGTCTTTTGCAGGTCGTGAAAGTCTGCGCGGAGAAAAAGGTCTCTTATGCCGTGAGGTCTCAGGGGCGAAAGGGGGGAAGTGTAAGGCGTTCTGCAAAGGTTGACGGAGCTGATGTTCACCGCCAGCAGACAGCTTGCCAAAGTCATGCCGTATATGCCGCCCAGTCCCCCTGCGATTATGAAAATAATGCGAAGCACCGACACGGCAGGGTAGAGGGACGGCAGGACGAATGAGGCTGTTGCCGTGATGCCCACAACTATAAGAAGCGGCTGTGACACGATGCCGCTTTTGACCGCCGCATCGCCGATTATCAGCCCGCCGACTATCGAGACCGCGCCGCCGACGGCTTTTGGCAGGCGCACGCCAGCTTCGCGCATTATCTCGAACAGCACCATCAGCAGTGTCATTTCGACGACAAGCGGGTAGGGGGTGGCTTCCTCTGCGGCGGAGAGGTTCAGCAGAAGTTTCAGCGGGAAAACTTCGGGGTGGAACATGACGAGTGCCGCATAAAGTCCCGGAAGCATCACGGCAAGTACGAATGCCAGATACTTTATCCATCTGGAAAACGCCGCAAAATAGGGCTTTTCGCAATAGTCGTCCATTGTGCGGAAATTGTCGGCAAAAACTGTGGGCAGTATCATGCAGGCGGGCGAACCGTCTGTCAAGACCAAAATTTTACCCTCGTTGAGAGCGGCACATGCGGTGTCGGGGCGCTCTGTTACCATGACGGCTGAAAACACGGATGTGTTGTAACTGTGGTCGATGAAGGTCATCAGATAGCCTGAATTCAAAACTGTGTCCAACTTTACGGACATCAGATATTGCTGTGTCCTGTCAAGCGCTTCGGGGTCACATCTGCCCTCGATATAAGCGATGGAAATATCAGTATTTGATAGTTTACCGACTTGCAGAAGTTTGAACCTCAGTGCGGGGGTTTTAAGTCTGCGGCGTATAAGGGACATGTTTACGCGCAGGGCTTCGTTGAAGCTGTCACGCGCTCCGCCGACGGTCTGCTCGGTCTCGGGCAGGGAGACCGAACGCTTCTCAAAGCCTTGTATCCCCAGGCATACAGCTTCGGTGCTGCCATCTATCAATATGACTGCGAACCCTGAAAACAACAGCTTTAGAATGGTATTTACGTCACTGACGAACTGCCTGTCTGAGGACATTATACTGCTTTTAGAGAGAAAATTTTTGACCTCTTCGGCTGTTCGCTCGGCTGATGCGAATTCTGTTAACGGCTGGAATATCAGCTCTGCCATCAGCTGTATTGATGCCATGCCTTCGATCGAAAGCACTATGCAGTTCAACTTGCCGAATGATATGCTAATATTGTTGAGGTCGGCAGACTTTCCGCATATTTGCGTCAAAAGTGATAATGCGTCAGTTGAGGTCGATGGGATTTTTTTATCTTTGATATTGTTAAAATATGGTGCGCTCATATTACGTAATTCCTTTCTGAATACAGTATGCTCGGACAGGAATGAATTATACAATTGAGCGCAAAAAAAGAGGACAGTGAACTGTCCTCTGAAAAGTACTGTTAGATCAATCCTCAAACTCACTTACCAGCTGAGTGACTGTCTGCTTGGCATCGCCGTAGATCATCACGGTGTTGTCGTTGGTGAACAGCGGGTTTTCGATACCTGAGAAGCCTGTGCCCTTGCCGCGTTTGAGCACGAATACAGTGCGGGCTTCAAATGCGTTGATTATGGGCATTCCGTAGAGCGGACTGGACTCGTCATTGATCGCTGACGGGTTAACGACATCGTTTGCGCCGATGACGATGGCGACATCGATGTTTGACATCTGCGGGTTCATCTCGTCAGCGGTTTTCAGCTGTTCGTAAGGGACGTTCGCTTCTGCGAGAAGCACGTTCATGTGACCCGGCATACGTCCTGCAACGGGGTGTATCGCGAAGCTGACTTCCGCGCCGTTGGCTTCCAGCTTGTCGCAGAGTTCCTTGACTGCGTGCTGTGCCTGAGCGACAGCCATGCCGTAACCCGGAATGAAAACAACGCTGCTTGCGGCTTCGAGAACGAGATAAGCGTCCTCAACAGACATGGATTTCGGTTCTTTCTGCTCACCTGCTGTACCTTTTTTGGTACTGCCGAAGCTCCCGAAGAGCAGATTGTAGAGTGTGCGGTTCATCGCCTTACACATTATTAACGTGAGTATCAGACCAGAAGTCCCGACCAGACAGCCTGAAACGACCAGCACGCTGTTGCTGATGGAAAGTCCTGCAAACGCCGCTGCCAAGCCCGAAAATGCGTTCAGCAGGGAGATGATAACGGGCATGTCGCCGCCGCCGATGGCAACTACCATAGTCAGACCGAGTACAAGATATGCGCATGTAACGATGATAACGCCGATCTTGCCGATGTCAG
>NZ_CACWPP010000153.1 GCF_902762735.1 uncultured Ruminococcus sp. | reverse complement strand
GCTCTGCCGATCACCAAGAAGCAGGAAAAAGAAAGGTTTGGAGGGACTTTCTTGTTATTTCCTTTACTGTGATTATATGATAACACTCCTGTGTGAACCGAACATGAATTTTCGGGCAGATTTTTTGATTTTTCCAAAAAAATTTCAAACGATTGAGATGCCGATTTTTCGGGCAAAAAAAATTAACGCCCACTTCTGATTCGGCGTGAAATGAGCATTAATTTTCTTATAGAATTATGAAAGGGATTTGATTTGGAAAAACGGTAAAACCTAATGTCATTGAAGTGCGACTTGGGGGATCGCGCGAGGGAAAACTTCTAAATTCATAGAGTTGGGGTTTCAACGGACACTAGGCTTTACCGCTTCACCAAACCCGCTTTATTTATTGTTGTTCTTTACTGTGTCTATATAATAGCATTCCAATATGAACCGAACATGAACTGTCAATACTATTTCCAAAGCGGAAAGGAATTTTACGTTTTGCATAAATTTTACAGTATATTTTTGTCATTTCGAGCAGTTTTCAGTCCAAAATGCGTCTGAAATCGTGTTTTGTGTGAACTGCTGTAAGAAATTATTTGTATGCGAAGCGATCTCCTGCATAGTTTTAAATGCGGGCAAACTTGTAAATGTTTTGTGAACAGTATTAAAAGTGTTTGCAATAAAGAAGAATTTGGAGTATAATCTAAAGTGGGAGAATTTAATTGTACTTTTATTTTTTATAGGATCAATGAAAGGATAGTGACACTATGTTCCAGATACTTGTTGTTGAGGACGATGCCAGCCTGCGCAGACTGATGAGCGCAGCGCTGAAACAGAACGGCTACCAGCCCTTTACTGCCAACGACGGCGTTGAGGCTCTGGATATGCTGGAAAAGACCAATATCGACCTGATAATATCAGATATAATGATGCCCAATATGGACGGCTATGAGCTGACAAGACAGCTGAGAAACGCCGATTTCCAGATACCTATTATAATGGTGACGGCAAAGGAGAGCTTCGAGGACAAGAAAGAGGGCTTCGGGGCGGGCGCTGACGACTATATGGTGAAGCCCATCGACATAAACGAGATGATACTGAGGGTGGGCGCACTGCTGAAACGCTCGAAACTTGCCAGTGAGCATACGATGACTGTGGGCAGATGCGTGCTTGACTACGATGCGCAGACTGTTTCCATCGACGGCGGCACGGGCGAGACCATTCCGCAGATGGAGTTCAAGCTGTTGTTCAAACTGCTGTCATACCCCAACAAGATATTCACCCGCCGCCAGCTGCTGGACGAGCTTTGGGGCATGGACAAGGACGTTGACGAGAGGACTGTCGATGTGCATATCAAGCGTCTGCGCGAGCGCTACGGCAGTACTGATGACTTCTCCATCGTAACGGTGAGGGGACTGGGCTACAAGGCGGTAAAGAAGTGAAAAAGCAGGTAAAAAACACGGTAAACAAGGCGGTGCAGAACTTAAAGCACCCACAGACACAGCGAATGACCATGCAGTTCAAGCTGGCTATGATGTTCTTCATAGTAATGTTCATCTCGGCGAGCATCTCTGTCAGTGTGCTTCTTATGATATTCAGCCCGATAATGCGAGAAAATTCAAGAACACAGCTGGTGTCCTTTGCAAATTCCGCAGCTTCGCTCGAACGTGAGCATTTTAATTACGAAACGATAATCAGTCTGCTGAACACGCCTTCCTACGAGATAAGACAGCTTTCGCCAGATAGCAAGAAAGTCATGAACAACAAGCACGAACTGGAGACAGAGGGCTATGTCATCAATACAGAAGGCATAGTGCCGCGTGCGGAGATGCTGACGATCATAGATGGTCAGTATGTGCTGATAAATTCTTTCAACAGCGAGAATGTCTACTGGGTGGTGAATTTTGTCACCATAGTGGGATTTATTTCCAGCATACTGCTGGGTACTATAATCACGACTTTTGTGGGCAGGACGATGCTCCAGCCGATACACGACCTGAGTATGGCGACATCGGAGGTCGCGAGGGGCAATTTCTCGGTAAGGGTGCGCGAGAACGGTGCGGACGAATACGGCATTCTTCAGCGAAACTTCAACAAGATGGCGCAGGAGCTTTCGGGCATAGAAACGCTGAGGGGCGACTTCATATCGAATGTTTCGCACGAATTCAAAACGCCGCTGGCATCTATACAGGGCTTTGCTAAGCTCTTGCAGGACCCGCTGCTCTCCCCTGCGGACAGGGCTGAGTACACGCAGATAATAATTGACGAGACTTCGAGGCTGTCAAAGCTGTCATCGAACATTCTCAGCCTGACAAAGCTGGAGAACCAGACTACCATCGGCAAGAAAAAGCGTTTCCGCATTGATGAGCAGATACGCAAGATAATACTTATGCTGGAGCCTGAGTGGTCGAAAAAAGACATAGACATGGATATTGACCTTGAGGACATAATCTACGTGGGCAACGAGGATCTGATGGGGCAGATATGGCAGAACATAATCAACAACGCCATAAAATTCACACCGCAGGGCGGCGTGATAAAGGTGAACCTCTTTCGCGGGGGGAGCGGTATCGTTACCAAAATATGGGATAACGGTCCGCAGATACCCGCTGACAAGAAAGATAAGATATTCGAGAAATTCTATCAGGGAGACCGTTCACGCGCCACTGAGGGCAACGGTCTCGGGCTGGCGCTGGTAAAGAGGATAGTCGATCTGGCGGACGGCAAGATAAGCGTTGACAATCCTTTTGAGGGCGGCGTGGTTTTCACGGTGGAACTTCCCTATCAGACTGAGGGCATGATGTAAGGGCTTTGCTGAGGGCTTCGGCGGAAAGACAAGGCGTAAAATTACCCGCAGGGTGGTGTGGTTTTCACGGTGGAACTTCCCTATCAGACTGAGGGCATGATGTAAGGGCTTTGCTGAGGGCTTCGGCTGAAAGACAAGGCTTAAAATTACCCGCAGGGCGGCGTGGTTTTCACGGTGGAACTTCCCTATCAGACTGAGGGCATGATGTAAGGGCTTTGCTGAGGGCTTCGGCGGAAAGACAAGGCTTAAAATTACCCGCAGGAAGCATCTTCCTGCGGGTGTTTTGGTATATAGCGGCGAGGGACTGACAACTGAATTTTGCGGCTGTCAGTCACCTGTAACGTTTGTCAGCTTATACAGTTTGCGGAACTCGGTGGGCGTACAGCCCTTTATCTCACGGAACACGCGGTTGAATGTGGTAAGGCTGGAGAAGCCTACCTGCATCGCCGCTTCGGTAACGGAGATGTTCTCGTCCAGCAGCAGCATCTCTGCCGCCTTTATGCGCCTGTGGTTGAGGAAGCTGATGAAAGTGGTGCGGCTGTATTTCTTGAAAATGCGCGAGAAATGATATTTGCTGTAACCAGCCATCTTCGCCAGATCATCAAGGGTGATGTTGTACATATAATTCTGTTCGATATATTTTATGATACTGCCGAATTTTTCCATGTACTTCTCATCATCGTACTTAACGGCGCTTATCTGATTTTCTTTGATGCGTGCCAGCAGTGTCAGCAGTTTGATATATATATATACCTCTGAAAGCACATCGAAATTGCTGTAAAGAGTATAGATCTCCTTGATGAGATTGCCCAGCGATATGCGCAGTTCTTCATCATAATCATCGCCTATCATCACGGGCGATTTCAGCACCGAGTAGAGGTCATAAAGTGCGGGGTTGGAACTGATGCTGCGGTTGTCAAACAGCATTATCAGCCTTCTGCCCGGCTGGGCTTTCATGGCATGCAGTGTGCCTGCGGGGACTATCAGTATATCCCTCTCCTGCAATTCATATGTTCTGCCGTCACAGATCATCGTGTAGCCGTTGGTAAGCGGCATGACTATCTCAATGGCATTGTGCCAGTGTATAGGATATTCTTCATTATCCACGTTGTCGTATATCAGCACACTTCGGTTCTCGATATAATCGACTGTCTCAAAATCACCGTCAAGATGAACTATCATACATATCCCCCGTTTTCTGCCGTTTACTATATCACACTTTCGCGGCATTTACTGTACATAAAACCGCAATTTTTGCAATAAACGAAAAATTGCTGTACCCTACTACATATTATAGCACAGCCGCTCGGATTTTTCAATATATTAGACAGAGTTTTTCGTAATAAGACACAATTTTTTTATATAAATAAGCAATATTTGTTCCCGATAACGCAAAAAATGTGTTGCAAAAATTGTAAAGATAGTGTATACTTGTTAACATGGACTTTGAGTATAAAGTCGGATGTGATTATCCTGCTGATACACCAAAATAAATCTTTCCCCCGCCTGCGGCGGGGGAAAGATAACATCAACTCAGTTTTTCCTCATTGATAAAGGTATTTTGCAGTGGTGTGCTAAAGGGATAGTCATAAAGTCGGATATTTGTATCGTAAATGCGGAGGTGCGCTATGAGCGTTAAGATCACTGAAAAAGAATATGAGGGCTACGGCAAGTGCGTGTTCATGGAGAACGATGCCTGCACACTGGCCGTTACCATAGAGTTCGGTCCGAGAGTGATATATTTTGCACGCAAGGGCAGAAAGAACGTTATGCTGGAGGACAGAGAAGGTCTGTTCACCGTTGATGTCGAAGGCTACGGCACATGGCGAAATCGCGGCGGTCACAGGCTGTGGGTAGCGCCCGAACTTCTGCCAGAGACATATTACCCCGACAATGCGCCCGTCGCATACAAGGCTGTGGGTGATACGGTGACTTTCACTCCCCCTGTGACTCCTTTTGCAAAACAGCTTGAGACTGTCATAAAGCTGGACGCTGACAAGGCTGTGGCAGAAGTCACACAGCGCATCACAAACGTGGGCGACAAGGAAGCCGACTTCGCACTGTGGTCGATAACGGGGCTGACCGACGGCGGTACGGCGGTAATACCGATGTGTACAAGAAAATCGGGCTATCTGCCAAACAGAGTTATGAGCCTGTGGGATTATTCGGACATTAACGACCCGCGTTTCAAGCTGACCAACGAGTATGCACGCATAAGACAGGACAAGTTCCTGCCATCGGCTTTCAAGGCGGGCTTCAATGTGGAGGACGGCTTTGCGGCTTATGCTGTAAATGAGCAGATATTCGTAAAGTGCTTCGGTGACTATCAGTTTGTTGAGTACCCCGATTATTCCTGCAACTTTGAGATGTATACAAACCACAAGTTCCTCGAATGCGAGATACTGGGCGAGAAGAGGAAATATCAGCCAGGTGAGACAACTGAGGTCAGAGAGACATGGCACTTGCTCGACAATGAGGGAGACAGAGAGCCTGAACTTGACAAGATAAGAACTGCGGTCGGCAAATGACCGCTGACGGGCAGCGGGGGAAGTCATGTCGGCTGTTGGATATAAAGATCGGAAAAGATGATAATTTAGGAGGACAACCATGAAAAAATATTTAGACGAGTCACTTTCGGCTGAGGAGAGAGCAGAAGCACTCACCGACGAGATGACCACTGAGGAACAGGCAAGCCAGCTGAGATATGATGCACCTGCCATCGAAAGGCTGGGGATACCCGCCTACAACTGGTGGAATGAGGGCATACACGGTCTGGCAAGGTCGGGTGTGGCTACTATGTTCCCGCAGGCGATAGGTCTGGCGGCTATGTTCGATGACGGACTGACACAGCGCACTGCTGAGATAACTTCCGAAGAAGCGAGGGCGAAGTACAACGCCTACACCGTCGAGGGCGACCGCGACATTTACAAGGGTCTGACCCTCTGGGCACCCAATATAAACATCTTCCGCGACCCGCGCTGGGGCAGAGGTCACGAGACTTTCGGCGAGGACCCGTACCTCACCGCGCAGAACGGCAAGGCTGTCGTAAGGGGCTTGCAGGGTGACGGCAAGGTGATGAAAGCGGCGGCATGCGCAAAGCACTTCGCGGTACACAGCGGTCCTGAGGCACTGCGCCATTCTTTTGATGCAAAAGCCGATGCTAAGGATATGGAAGAGACATATCTGCCTGCATTTGAGGCGCTGGTAAAAGAGGCTAAGGTGGAGAGCGTCATGGGCGCGTACAACCGCGTAAACGGTGAACCTGCCTGCGCCAGCGATCACCTGATGGAAAAGCTGAAAGAGTGGGGGTTTGACGGCTATTTCGTTTCTGACTGCTGGGCTATCAGGGATTTCCATGAGCATCATATGGTGACGGCGAACGCTGTTGAAAGTGCGGCTATGGCTCTGAAAGCGGGCTGTGATGTCAACTGCGGCTGTACTTACCAAAATCTGCTGGCGGCGCTGGAAAAGGGTCTTATCACCAAAGAACAGATACGCACCGCATGCGTACATCTGATGAGGACACGCATAAGGCTGGGCATGTTCGACAAGCACACCGATTTCGATGACATACCTTACAGCAAGGTGGCTTGCGCTGAACACAAGGCGGTATCGCTGGAGTGCGCCGAGAAGTCGCTGGTGCTGCTGAAAAACAACGGCATTCTGCCGCTGGACGGGAAGAAGTACAAGACCATCGCGGTGATAGGTCCGAATGCTGACAGCAGGACTGCGCTGGAGGGCAACTACAACGGTCTTTCTGACAGATACACCACTTTCCTGGGCGGCATTCAGGACAGATTTGAGGGCAGAGTGATATTCGCTGAGGGCTGTCACCTCTACAAGAAGAGCATTTCGGTGCTGGCACAGGCGGGCGACCGTTATGCGGAGGCTGTTGCCGCCGCAAAGAACGCCGATTTGGTGATCATGTGTCTGGGGCTTGATGCTACGATCGAGGGTGAAGAGGGCGATACAGGCAACGAGTTCTCGTCGGGCGACAAGAACGGTCTGACACTGCCGCCTCCGCAGAGAAAGCTGGTGGAGAAGATAATGGCGGTGGGCAAGCCCGTCGTCACGGTGGTATGCGCAGGTTCTGCCATAAACACCGAATCTCAGCCCGATGCGCTGATACATGCTTTCTATCCGGGTGCAGAGGGCGGCAAGGCGCTGGCAGAAGTGCTGTTCGGCGATGTTTCGCCATCGGGCAAACTGCCTGTGACTTTCTACGAGGACACCGACAAACTGCCTGAATTCACCGATTATTCCATGAAGGGCAGAACTTACCGCTACACCACCGACAATATCCTGTTCCCCTTCGGCTACGGGCTGACCTACGGCGGCGTTAAGGTGAACGCTGTTGAGTACAGGGACGGCAAGGCTGTGATATCGGTGGAAAACAGCGGCAGAGCCACTGAGGACGTTATAGAACTGTACCTCAAAGACTACTGCGAGCAGGCTGTGCCGAATGTGAGTCTGTGCGGTTTCAGGCGCGTAAAGCTGGGCGAGGGCGAGAAAGCGGCTGTCGAGATAGCGATACCCGAAAAGGCATTCACCGCAGTTGACGAGAACGGCGTGAGAAAGGTCTTTGGAAGCAAGTTCACGCTTTATGCGGGCACACATCAGCCCGATGCGCTCAGCGAGAAGCTGACAGGCGAAAAGTGCGCAAGCACCGAGATAAACAGGTGATAACGTGCCGTTAAGTGCGGCGATGATAAAAATAACAGCCATAGCATCTGCGGGACAAGCCTGCGGACAGCTATGGCTTTTTTATCGAAGATCTTCCGACTGCGGCGGGGGAAAGATATACGCCAAGAACCCTAAGTTCTGTATAGCCGCTGTTTTTGTGGTGTGTCAGTGGGATAACCACAAAGGTATTTTGGGGTGGTGTGCTAAAGGGATAGTCATATTCCGCGATGATATGTCGGCAGTGCGCACGGAAAAAAGCGCGATATGTGAAAACACGGCAGTCTTGCACTCAAGCATAGAGAAGATCAAAAAAAACTGCCCCGAAGCGGTCATAGCGTTTCGGGGCAGTTTCTCATGTGTCATTTCAGGTTTTTTCTTGCCTTTTTTTCAAGGTCATCGGCAGTTATCTTTTTGGTGCGGCGGTGGTAGATCATCGCGATGATGATCGGCAGAGATATGAGAGAAAGGGCTACGACTGCGAAGATCACCGCTATCACTGCGGGGTGTGCGCCGTGCCGCTGAAATATCAGCGAACTGCCGTCAGCCGAGAAACCGTAGGGGGTCTTGGTGGAGTACTGCGTCACGGACGGCGCGGTGACTGAGAGGACGTTTCCCGACTTATCGACATAAGCGGCTTTGAAATCACCGTATGCTATGCTGAGGTCGATAAGATCGCAGGACACCTGAGCGGTGGAATGCATGGTCAGCACTTCCCCGCCGTCAAATTCAAGCGCATTGGCTTTCTTGTGGTGCAGGCTGAGGCTGACATAGCCGCCCTCGCTGTACTTTGCGATCTCGCTTTCGGGGGTGATGGTTATTTCTGCCGACTGCGGGGGCTGGGTAAACTCCGCATAATTCTCGTCATCGGGGGACATTTTTACCAAAATATCCAGATAGGCGGTATCAGCGGGCGCGTTTTGGTAAGATATGACAGCTTTGGCAGGGTCGTAATGGGTTGCGGCTGAGGCGGTCAGCGGGAATAATGCGGCTGAAGCAAGCGCCAGAATAAACGTGAACATTTTTTTCATGGTAAGACCTCCAATGATCGAACTATAAATACATGATAGCACCAAACAGGCGGAAAGTCAAACAAAATACTGCTGTTCCTGCGCATAGATACCGCAATTTTTGGGCAAGTTAATATAAAACAAGTCCCGATCGGGCAGTTTATCGCTTTCAACGTCAAAGGCGTGAATGGTAATACGAAAACATCTATTTTGCAATATCAGCGGTACACATCAAAATGGGCAGTAAAATGAATATTATGAAATGTGATTATCCCTTTAAGACACCCTCCGGGAACAGTTGTTGAGATGTTTTATTTCACCCGCATGCGGCGGGGAAAAGATAAAATCAACTCAGTTTTTCCTCATTGATAAAGGTATTTTGCAGTGGTGTGCTAAAGGGATAGTCATATTATGAAATATGGTCATCCCTTTAAGACACCCTCAGGGAACAGTTGTTGAGATGTTTTATTTCACACGCATGCGGCGGGGGAAATGACAGCCGCTGAAAAGCTGTTTGGTAAGTTGTGTCAGCGGGATATGGATATTAAGAAAATCCTAAGACTTACTGTAACCGAATTTTAATTGACATTTTGCGCATAAAATTGTATAATAAAAAGGTAAAAATATTTGAAGTCGATGCACAGCGCATTTTTTGAAAGGAAGACAGGCAGATGCCCGAGAATAATCAGTATAGAAACAATCACACTCAGCGCCCGCAGCAGGGTCAGCAGAACCGTACAAGACCTTATCCGCAGCAGCGTCAGGGCAATAACAGACAGCAGGCGGCAAGGGCGAGAAAACAGCGCGAGAAAGAAGCCGCGATAAGCTCGGCAGTAAAGGGTATAATCGCCATTATGGTGACTTTTCTGATAGTTGTCATCGTGATAATGCTTTTCTGGAAGAACCTGTTCACAGGTGCTGAAACAGGCACAAAAGAGACAGGGGTTATCACTTCCACCGAGTATATACCGCCTGAGACTAAGACTGCTACCGAACGTCCCGACAGCACTAAGGCAAGCAAGAAAAAGACCACCAAAGCTGAGGAAGAGGAAGAAGAAGAGGACGAGAACGTACAGACCATCAAGTGTACGGGTGCTGTACTGCTTCACCCCGAACCTTCATCAAGCTCTTCTACCATTGACACGATACCTGCGGGGGCAGAAGTCAAGTTCTACCGCAACGAAAACAACTGGTTCTTCGTTGAGTACAACGGCAAACAGGGTTATGCGTGGGGCAACTACTTCACTGCACCTGCCGAAAACTGATAACAATGATAAAGCCGAACGGAGTTTTCCGCTCGGCTTTTTTGCACTCTTTTGTTTTACTCCCAATTTTGATGTGTATTGCTGATGATACAAAATGGCTGTTCTTTCGTATTGTTCCCACGCTTTGGAACCAAATACAGTTGGCGGTTATCTTTCCCCCGCCTGCGGCGGGGGAAAGATAACATCAACTCAGTTTTTCCTCATTGATAAAGGTATTTTGCAGTGTTGTGCTAAAGGGATAGTCATAATCGGGATCTGTTTTACGTGCGTTATTCTCGGTTTTTCAGCACTTCTGCGGGGGTTATCCTGCTCAGTTTTCTTGTCAGGAGCGCACTGCTCACAAAGTACACCGCAAGCACCATCACATATATGATAAAGTATAAGTACGGCGGAAATTCCAGCACCATCGAGCAGGCAACGTTCGGGATAAAACTCGGGTAGATGCAGTCGATGATGAACTTTGAAAGCGGTATGCAAACCAGTGCGCCCACCGCCACTACCATCAGGTTGCCGTTGAGGTACAGGCTCCTCACTTCGCGGGGACGGTAGCCGAATATCTTTATCAGTGCGATGCCGAATGAACTGCGGTCTATCATAACGCCCATCATAAGGTACATTACAACTATGAAAATGACTGTTCCCGCGATAACCAGCGTCCACACCAGCGATGCCATCTGCTCAACGTATACGCCTGCGCTTTTTTCGATGTCTGCCTTGCTTGTCACGCTGTAAAGCCTGCCTTCGTCTATGTCCAGCGGCTTGTCGGAATAGACTGCGTTGAAGTAGTCGTCCTTCTCACCGAAAAGTTCGCGCATGCTGTCTATATCCATGAAGATAGTGAAGCCCTGCGAATATTCAGCCACGCCTGTGACGGTGAAGCTGTGATCGGCATCGTTCGCCATGTCGGTGAAAGTCACCTTGTCACCGACTTTATAGCCGTACCTCTGCACCAGCGAGTTGTTGATGACTGCGCGGTTTTTGCCCTTCTCGGGGCGTGCATCGAAATACTTGCTTTTCTCGTTGAGTCCTATCACGGTAACATCGAGAGTATAGCCCATACAATCGGTGCTGAGTGTTTCCACATAAGCGCCCTCGCCGCCTGCGGGGACGTTCTCTTCGGGGTATTTGTAGAGGTACATGTACTGATAGTCGGTATCTGCCACAGTGTCACGCTTTACTGCCTGACACATCACATAGCAGTCAAGTCCCAGCATTATGACCATCAGCGACACCAGCATGCCCAGCACCACCGCCGCCGCAGAGCGCACCTCGCGAAGCATCTGCCTTATGCGGAACATGGTCGGGAAACTCTTTGTGCGTATGTTGAACTGCTTGTAGCTTGACGCGCCCTGTTCGTTCTTTATGAGCGAAAGTGCTGTGCGTGACAGCTTTTTGTTGATGACCAGCGCATTGACTATCGCCGCTGTGACAGGCGGCAGAAAAAGCCCGTAGACCAGCAGATAGGGCGCGTAGAAGATGTCATACTGCGGCAGTGAGAAATAACCGTAGCTGTCCTGTAACTGCGTGCCTATACCTATCGGCGAAAAGCCCAGCGCTGTGCCTGCCAGTCCGCCGAGAAATGCAACTATCGTCGGAAGGGTGATGTAGTGACCAAGCAAGTCTTTCTTTTTGACACCCAGCGCATACAGCGCACCAATAACGCTTGCCTCGCTTTCGACACGGTGTACCACGAATACCGAGATGACATAGCCGAACAGTATCAGCACTATGATGCCTGCTACCAGACCTGCGTTCCTGTCCATGATCACATCGCCTGCCGCCGCTTCTATGCGTTCGTTGTCGCCTGCCGCCACATATGAGATAAGGTTGTCTATGTCGATGTCGAATACTTCGTCAAGCATTTCGCCGATGCCGTCACGCAGTTCTGAAACGCCGTCTTTCAGTTCGTCTGAACCGTCAGAGGCTTCCTGCGCGCCGTCGGTGTAATCCCGCAGTCCGTCACGGAATGCTATCACGCCTGCCAGACCCTCTTTGAGGTCTTTCAAGTCCTGCGACTTTGTGGCTTCTATGAGTTCATCAAGTTCCTTTTCGTAGTTTTCTTCGGTCAGCTTTACCGATGCAAGCATCAGGTGCGGCTCGGAATTTGCCTGCGCAAAGAAACTGTCCACCATAGCCTGCGCCGCATCGTTCAGTTCATCGTTGTGGGAGGTCATGTCCTTCATGCCGTCGGAAAGTTCGGCTGTGCCGTCATACAGTTCGTCAACGCCGTCTTTAATGTCATTCCTGCCGGCGAGGATGTCGTCTATCGTTTCACGGAAATACTTGTCCTCCACCTTAGTGTAGTCGAGATCGAGTTCTTTTATGCGCCCTTTCAGGTCATCATCGGTGACACCATCACCGAGAGTGTAGGCATACACATATTCCTCAGCTTTCCGGCTGGTGGTACGCCTTACGTTATCGTAGCACTCATCGGTCACAAAGATAAGCCCGAAATACTTCGACTGCACCGCTGTATCGGAAAATTTAGCCTTAGGCTGGTCGTAGTCGGGCACACAGCCGATGCCGCATACGGTGAACTCTGCGCCGCCTGCCTGTATCTTATCACCGAGAGAGATGTCATTTTCTGCCGCATAGCGCTTTTCTATGACGCATTCGCCGTCCTTTTCGGCAAGCCTGCCCTCATCGAGTATGACCTTATCTATACGCTGACGGTTTTTGAACATGCGCAGGCGGGTGTTCTCGTCCACCTCAAGGTCG
>NZ_CACWPP010000152.1 GCF_902762735.1 uncultured Ruminococcus sp. | reverse complement strand
TCGCCGTTTTATCGCGAGTGTGTGCGCGGCGAACTTTGTGTGCATCTTATTTACTTTGCGCACTTGCATTTTCGGGCTGGCAGTTCTCTTTTTATGGGGTGGTTCCCCACCCACCCGCCCGCGTATTATTGTGCCTTGAATATTGACACTCTATCGCGGGGGACTGCGCCACGACCGCCGAAGGCGCTATCGCTGTTCGGCTAATACCACGCGGGCAATTCGTCGCACGCACATGGTTTCTGCGGGTCGAGAATTTTGAGCACGCTCTTTTCTTAGCGAATTGCCCGCTTTTGTCTTGCTTTGGTCGAATGCTTTGACCTCTTTCCGTCAACGCTTTGTTCGCCCAACTAATTTTGTTTGTCGCTTTGCTTTCTGCTTCCCCGATGCGAGAGGCTCTGCCCCTCGCGCTCCCCGCAAGCCTGCTGGCGCGAGGCTTGACCGCGCGCTTTGACTCGGCTTTGCTTTGTGTTCTTGCGCGGCTTTGTTGGGCGGCAAAGTGACCGCCGAAACAGCATTCTCGCGTTCATGCCAATAATTATGAATTATGCATTATGAATTATGAATTGTCCAGGCAGTCCCAGACACCGAGAATGTACATGATGCCTAATGCCCTGTCATATAAGCCGTATCCGGGACGGCATTTCTCCCCCCAGATGTGCCTGCCGTGATCGGGACGTATGTAACCGTCAAAACCGCAGTCATGGTACGCCTTGATAATGTCAAGGATACCCACATCTCCGTCACAGTCACGGTGCGATGTCTCACTGAAATCTCCGTTGTCAAAGTGCTTCACATTGCGTATGTGCGCAAACGCGATGCGGTCACAGTGCCTGCGTATTATCTCAGCTACGTTGTTAGCAGGGTTCGACCCCAGCGACCCCGAACATAAGGTCAGACAGTTGTAAGGGTCATCTACCATTTTAAGGAAACGTTCCACCGCCGCTTCATCGGTGATAAGGCGCGGCAGACCAAATATGTCCCAAGGCGGATCATCGGGGTGTATAGCCATTTTGATGCCGCTCTCGTGGCAGGTGGGCATTATCGCTTCCAGAAAATATTTCAGGTTCGCCCACAGCGCTTCCTTGTCAACGTTTTTGTACAGCGCAAACAACTCTTTCAGATTTGCCAGCCTCTCGGGTTCCCAGCCGGGCATGGTGTAGCCCTTAGTCTCTTTGAGAATGTAAGCCGCCATCTCCTCAGGGTCTTGCTTTATCTTGCTTTTTTCGTAATACAGCGCGGTCGAACCGTCAGGCAGCGGGTGAAACAGATCCGTCCTCGTCCAGTCGAAAACAGGCATAAAGTTGTAGCATACCACTTTTACGCCGAATTCACCGAGATTTCTGAGCGTCTGCTTGTAGTTCTCGATATAGAGATCGCGGTTCTTGCCTGCGGTCTTGATGTCGTCATGCACGTTCACCGACTCAACGACTTCCATGCCGAAGCCGTACTTGTCCAGCTGATCTTTCACAGCCTGTATCTCGCCCTTTTCCCAGACCTCGCCGGGCTGTTTCTCATGCAAAGCCCATACTATCTCAGTGACACCCGGTATCTGCTTTATGTCCGCCAGCGATATGCTGTCGTTGCCCTCGCCGTACCACCTGAATGACATTTTCATGCGCCAAACCTCCTTGCTTTGAATGATTTTCAAGAATATTATACTCCATCGCACCAACAAATACAAGCGAAAATAAGCTATTCGCGCCACACCTTTCAGAACCGCCCCGCCCAGCAGTTTTTCGGGCTTTTAAGAGCATTCCCGCACCGCACCCGCATTACCGATTATTGCGCTTTTTTCACAGCCGATATTCCCGCTGTACTCCTATTTCTGCACCCTCTCTGCCGCATAGATAATATGGTCATAATGCCGCCCGTTCCAAAGAAAATTGTGGTTATCCCGCTGACACACCACAAAAATATGGGGCGCTCAATTATCCTTTTGTTTACCGCATTTTTAGTTGGTGTGCTAAAGGGATAGTCATAAAGAAAATATCTAAAATCCCCCGATATTAGGCTTTTATGTTGTGAATATCGCTAAATCTTCCCGAACTCCCGCCTGCCTTGCTTTACAACAGCGCTGAATAGTGCTATAATTAACTTTATGATTATCCCGCTGATACACCAAAATAAACGATGTTATATCGGGAATTGAATACAGATAACATCAACTCAGTTTTTCCTCATTGATAAAGGTATTTTGCAGTGGTGTGCTAAAGGTATAGTCATAATTAACTTTATGGTCATATCAGGGCATAACAGAGAGGTGTAAAAATGCAGTATAACAACATCGTAAAAGACTATATGGACGATTGGACACAGCGTACCGCAAATGCAGCATGCATCAGCTTCACAAAGCCGTCACGGCAGGGCATGATGCTTCTCTGCACTGACCCTCAGCTAAAAACCGTCACCGAAAATATCGCGGAGAAAAAAGAGTTTTACTGCACCGATGTCCCCCTGTCAGGCAGAGAGATAAAGCTGTGTTTCAGGCTGTCATTCGCAAAAGACGAAATGATGCAGGAGATACCAGATGTGCTTGTCACCGATATTCCCGCCGCCGCAGAAAAATTCCGCACCAAATGCGCCGTGCTGTATACGGGCAGGATCTTCGGGGCAGGCTTTATTCACAGCAAAAAACCGTCCAAAAACAGCGCCACCGCCATACATGATGTTTTCGGCGCGGCATTTTTCATGGCAGGAAAAAACCTGAAAAACGGCGTGTACTATGCAGGCTTCGGCGGCTGTAACGTCAAGGCGAAGTCCCTTGTTTCGGGCGGGTACGTGCAGGCTGTAAGCTATGACGATGTGTGCTTTATGATGAAGTATCAGAAAGCACACCCCGATAAGATATTCTGCTTTGACAATACCTACGGCGGCAGACTGGCTGACCTGCACCGCGCACTCTTCCTCTGCCTTGATGAGTTTGACAGGATTTGCAAAGCCCATGACATAAACTATTTTCTGGGCGGCGGAAGCCTGCTGGGCGCTGTCCGTCACGGCGGTATGATACCGTGGGACGATGATATGGACGTTATGATGACGCGCAAAGACTACACGCGCTTTCTCGAAGTGGTCGAAAGCGAGATAGACCGCGAAGATTTCTTCTTCCAGTCATCCGATACCGACAGCGAATACCACAGCATCTTCACCAAGATAAGGCTGAACGGCACTGCGTTCACCACAAGGTTCTCATCAAGGTTCAAAAATATGCATCAGGGCATATTCATCGACATTTTCGTGCATGACAAGACCGCTGACATTAAAGTGCTGCAAAAACTCCACGTTTTCGCCACACTGTTCGTCAGGTCGATGGTATTCCATAAGTGGGAGGGTACGCCCATGCACTTCTACGGCAAAGCGAAACTGCTGTGCAGACTGGCAACACGGTACATAAACCACACCGATATGCATAAGCTGGAACGCATTCAGGAGAAAGTCGTCACTTTCTTCGACCGCTTCCCTACCCACAGCCTGTATGACGGCACGGGCGAACATCTTCGTCACGGCGCATTCCCCGCGCGGTGGCTGAAAAAGTCGGCAGAGATGAAGTTCGGCGATAAAGTATACCCCGTCCCCGCAAACTATGACGAATATCTGCGCTACTCCTACGGTTATTATATGACGCTGATACCCGCCAGCCTGCGCAGGGCAGGACACGATGTTGTAAAGATAGATCTCGGAAAATACGGGGCTTTCACCCCGATAGATAAAACTGGAGGAATAAAAGGAAATGAGCGAGTATAAGATAACAGGCAAAATAGGACAGATAGAAAGACGCGCCGCAGAAAAGGCATTCTTCAAATTCCTGTTCATGCGTGCAAGACAGAAATCCGATCTGTTCATATCTTATCTGACAAAGACCTATATCGCATACAGCACACGCGACAAGGTAGAAAAGGACAAGATAATCTTCATGCACTATAACGATGTTTACCAGTGCAACCCCAAGTACATCTGCGAAGAGATACTCAGACAGGGGCTTGACTACGACATAGTTTTCGTGACCTCAAAGGCACATATGAACGAGTTCCCCCTCCCCTTTCCCGAAGGCGTGAGAGTGGTGAGAAGAAATTCCCTCGAACACTTCTACGAAGCCGCCACCGCAAGGGTCTGGGTGGACAACGCTGTGTGCTTCCCCTGGAACTATGTTCCCAAAAAGAAGAACCAGATATATATAAACACATGGCACGGTTCGATGGGTCTTAAAAGGATAGATGCTTCCAACATAGAAAACAAGCACTGGCGCGATGCTGCTGAGATAGCAGGCAGGATCACTAACTTTATGATCTCCGACTCTGAGTTTGAAACTATGGTCTACCGCACGACCCACTGGCCCGACAAGAAGGTAAAGATACTCGAATACGGTCATCCCAGAAATGATATTCTCTTCTGCGATGAGAAAAAGCGTGCTGAACTGAAAACCAAAGTCTGCGAATTTTTCGATATAGAAGAGGACTGCAATCTGATACTCTACGCACCTACTTTCCGCGATGCCAGAAATCTCGACTGCTACGACCTCGATTATAACAGGGTCATCGCGGCGGCAGAAGCACGCTTCGGCGGCAAGTGGAAGATAATCAACCGCTACCATTTCAAGGTGGCAAAGAAGCTGGCAGGTGTCAAGGCTATCAAGAATAACCCCGATATACTCAGCGGCAACTCCTACGACGATATTCAGGAACTCATGGCAGTGTGCGACATCGGCATAACCGACTATTCCAGCTGGATATGCGATTTCGTGCTTACAGGCAGACCGGGCTTCATCTACGCCAATGACCTGCAAGCCTACGACAAGGAGAGGGGCTTCTACTATCCCCTTGACAGCACACCTTTCCCCATCGCCGAGAACAACGATCAGCTTGAATCTAACATACTGGACTTCGATGCCGACAAGTACGCCGCCGATAAGGAAAAATTCCTCAAAGCACGCGGCAGCAAGGAAGACGGCAGGGCGGCTGAGAGAGTCGTATCTCTGCTGAAAAGATACATGAAAGAAAAGAAACATAAAAAGGAGGACTAATCACATGAATATAGCAGTTATCTTCGCAGGCGGAAGCGGCGTGAGAATGGGCGCGGGCATACCCAAACAGTTCCTTGAGATAAACGGCAAGCCCATCATAGTACACACGCTGGAACTTTTTGAGAACCACAACGAGATAGACAAAATATACATCGTAATGCTGGAGGACTATATCCCCTACATGAACAAGCTGGTGAAGAAATTCGCTTTAAGCAAGGTGTGCGGCATAGTCAAGGGCGGCGAAACAGGTCAGGATTCCATCTACAACGGTCTGAAAAAGGCACAGAGCGAAAATCCCGATGACTCCATCGTGCTGATACATGACGGTGTACGTCCTTGGGTCAGCTACGATACCATCTGCAACAACATCGAGGGTGTAAAGAAGAACGGCAACGCCATCACCTGCACCCCATGCTTTGAGACCATACTGATGTCCACCACAGGCAAGACTGTCGAAACAGTCCCCTACCGCAAGGACACCTACGCGGCACAAGCACCCCAGAGTTTCTATCTGGGCGAGATAATCGCAGACCACGAAAAGGTCCGCGCCACCGAGAACCGCTATGACAATCTGGTGGACTCCTGCACGCTTATCAAGAGTATCGGCAAGGAAGCCTACATGGTAGAGGGCAATCGCGGCAACATCAAAGTCACCACCCCCGAAGATGTCTACATGTACCGCGCACTTATCCAGTACCGCGAGAACGAACAGGCATTCGGCATCGGCTCGACACCCGATATACTCAAACAGAATTGATCCATTCATACAATTTTGATGTGTATTGCTGATGATACAAAATGGCTGTTCTTTCGTATTGTTCCCCCGCCTTCGGCGGGGGAACAATACACAACCAAATTGGGATACATGATATTGCCAAAAGACCTCCTGCGGCGTTCAACAGCCACAGGAGGTCTTGTTTTTAATCTTCGCCCAGTTTTAGCGCCTTTGAAATGTTTATCCTGCCGATAAGTCTGCCGAGAACAAGGAAACCTACCAACAGCATAGCCGCTATGACAGCGTACAGTTTGAGATAATCCGAACGCTGTGGTATCACCACAAATTCGGGAACACGACTGCTTACATCAAGTACGCTCTGGAACAGCGGCACGAATAACTCGCTGGTGATGCCGCCGATGAATATCGCCGCCAGTATCGCCACACCCGATACAAGTATCTGCTCGTATACTATCATCGCGATTATCTCGCGGTACTTCATGCCCATAGCACGCAGTATGCCGAACTGCAAAGTGCGGCTCTTTATCGAAAGTATCCAGTAGATAAGGAAACCGATGATGCACATTATCATTATCGTGATGAAGCCCAGCGTCAGCGCACCGTTCATGCCCTGTAACATCGGGTCGTTCTTCTTGGCTATAAGTTCCTGCTTGGCAGAAGTCATGCCTGTGCCCTCGATGTGCGCCGCCTCTACCGAGTTGTAGAAATCCTGCACAGATGCGTCATCTTCCAGATCTATCCACACCTGATAGGGTTCCATGTTGGTCTGTACATTTACATAGTCAAAATTCATCACCGCGAAATCCATGTAGCTTCCGTCGCCCGCTTCTGCATATGGGTCAAGGGACGGCCAGTAGTCTGCAAAAGCCAGCACCGTCACATCAAAGGGGTCGTTCGCGCCCCACTCACACTCAACAGTGTCGCCCAGTTCAAGACCGTAATCGCGGAATGACGAGGAAAGTATGACACCTGGCGTATACTCTGCCAGCGCTTCGAGGTAGTTGTTGATGTGTGTCGGCAGAAGGCGCGGTTCAAAGTTTATGACCTCTGCGAAATCTGCGGGCTGTATGGTCATCAGCTGAACGTTCTTGTCGGTGTTGGCTGACTTTGCGTTCATGTTCTGGTCAAGGTAGTCCTCGCGATTTTTCTTGTCAGTGTTCGCCGAACGCTTCACCACCGTCATCTTACTGCTTTTCAAGGTCACACCGTCGTGGCGAAAGACCTTTGCTGTGTGTCTGACACCTGCCAGCTTCTCAAAGCGCTCGAAAACAGGTTCGGTGTAGGTCACGACAGTGGCAGTATCATCATCTTCTGAGGGTTCTTCTGCCGCCTGCTGAGGTGCGCCGTTCGCCGTAGGTGCGGCACTTTTACGGGCGGCTTCCGTCTTGCTGGAATACCACTCTTCGGTCAGCACGATGTCAGCGCCGTTGGCGTAGTATACAGTTTCCTCAGCGTTGCGGTTGATGGCGCGGGCAGTGTTCGCAAAGAATATGCCCAGCGAAACGGTCAGCACCAGAAACAGCATGAGAAATCTCTCCCTGCCTGTGGTCGAACGCCCGATGTTTGTCAGCGAAACGTACTGTGCAGGCGACCAGAAGCGCTGTCCGATGCGGCTTATGATGCGTATGAACAGCGGGTAGACCCTTATAAGGAACAGCCCCAGACCCAGTATGAAAGCGGTGGAAGTGACGAACATCAGCGGGTTGACGGTGGCGGTGGTGTCGGTGACACCCAGTTCAAGGAGTTTTGCCTGAGTGCGGTTGTAGTAGTACAGCCACGCGAACGAACCGCCCGCAAGAATTATGTCAAGCCCGACTTTCTCCCAGAGGGCGTGCTTTTTCTTTTTGGCTTTTGACTGCTTGTGTTCGACTATGGTGGTCTTTGATGCGGGGATTATCGGCACGAGGGTGGTCACGAAGAACACCAGCACTGCCGCCGCCGCATAGATGAACGCCTCAGCCGTCAGTCTGACGGGCATGGCGCGGCGGTTGACGAACTCCAGAAAGCCGTTTGACGCTCCGAGTATCCTGCAAAGCCCCAGTCCCGCAAAAGGTCCTGCCGCCGCCGTGATGATGCCCAACACCATCGACTCCATCGCGTAGATGCCCAGAACTTGCCTGTTTGAAGCACCTCTGCTCTTGAAAACAGCTATCTCGTTCTTCTCCTGTTCGATGTTCAGCTTTGACACCATGAACAGGTAGAAAACTATCATCAGTATGACAGGTATTTGCAGCAGCCAGAGCAAAAGCGTCAGCTGTTCCGAGCGCTTTGCGTAATCCGAAAGAATGTCCTTAGCGGGCATTGTGAAGCCGATACTGCTCTTTTTGAACGTTTCTTTCTGCTTGTTGTAGCTGTTGTTTATGCCGCCCAGCTGTGCGATGTCAAGGCGGGTGTAGTCGATGAAATAGTTATAGCTTGCCTTTGATAGGTTTACCGCGCCTGTGGGTAACATTTCGTCAAGCATGGTATCATAGTCGGTAAAGACTGTTGCGGTGTAGGCTTCATCTATGCCCTCAGCCCAGTATGGGTCATTCTCATCGGCAACGTCCAGCAGACCGACTATCTCTATCTTGATGGAAGCATCACCGCCCATGACATTAGCTATCTCATAAACGGTATCAAGTGCAAGCCCGTTGGTTTTAAGAGATTTTTCGGTAGCCATGCACTCAAAAACGCCGTCATCGCGCTGACCTTTCTGCATCATGCGCCCCGAAGCCGCCGCAGAATGTTCGGTTATGTCAGACATACCGCCGACAGTCAGCCTTGCGGCAGATTCGCCGTCAGCTATTGAGAAGGACTTGCAGTAGAGGTAAGTATCCAGCATGACCTTTTTACTGCCCACATCGGGCAGGTCAAGCGCGGCGAACTGTTCATCGACCGTTTTGACATAATCTTTCATAGTCTGTAACTGCTTGTCAGTCGCCATGCCGCTCTTGAAAGATCTGGAGGTATTGTAAGAGCCTGGATATATCATAAATTCTTCCTGAAAAGCGTCCATATCCTTGACCAGCATGCGCTGTAAGGAAGCATTCATGTATATGGGAATGGTACTCATCATCGCCGAAGCCATTATAAAGCCTATTAGCAGGCAAAAGACCATCCATTTTGTATTTCGCATTTTGCGAAGCAGAAGTGTAAACATTACAGTATTAGCTCCTTGCTTGTCTTAATATAATAAGGGTATAAATATTTTTGTCGCGGGGCTTTTTTAATTCATAATTCATAATGCATAATTCATAATTGTTGACATGCATTAGAGAATGCTTTGCCGCCAAACAAAGTGAGGATAGAACACAGAGTGTAGGGCGGGGGCTTGCTCCCGCCTATTGACCAACGCTCGCCCGCTGGAAACGCATTTTTTTGCGCATGGCGGGGGCTTTTTTAATTCATAATTCATAATTGTTGGCATGACCGAAAGTTCGCCGTTTTATCGCGGGTTTGGCAAACTTGGGGTAGGGCGGGGGCTTGCCCCCGCCGCTTGATTATCGCTATGCCGTGTTTGCCGTCCCACCACGTTACACCGCCGAATTATCGGGTCATCGCCGAGATGGTTCGCCGTTTTATCGCGAGTGTGTGCGCGGCGAACTTTGTGTGCATCTTATTTACTTTGCGCACTTGCATTTTCGGGCTGGCAGTTCTCTTTTTATG
>NZ_CACWPP010000151.1 GCF_902762735.1 uncultured Ruminococcus sp. | reverse complement strand
CGCTCCCCGCAAGCCTGCTGGCGCGAGGCTTGACCGCGCGCTTTGACTCGGCTTCGCTTTGTGTTTTTGCTACGCTTTGTTGGCGGCACGGCATTCTCCGATGCATGCCAATAATTATGAATTATGAATTATGAATTATATATATTATTTGCCTACGCAGAATTTCGAGAATACTTCACTTACTACGGCTTCTGTCGCTTTCTCGCCTGTCAGTTCAAGCAGTGAATCTGCGGCATAATCTATCATTACGGTGACTGCATCCAAAGTTTCACCCATTTCAAGTGCTTCCAGTGCGGCAGTAAGATTTTTATTAGCTTTCACAAGACAGCCCCTCTGTCTTTCATTGGCAAAAATGGTACTGTCTGCATCATAATTTTCGGGTGTGAATATTTTTTCGAGAGCATGCTGTATCTTCTCACGGTCATTTGGTTCTTTAGCTGAAATGCAGACGATATTTTCGCAGTATTCGCGGAAAAATTCTTCCCCAACAGCGCTTTCAAGGTCTGATTTATTAAGGACTATCAGCGCCCTTTTGCCCAGTGATCTGACTTTTTCCAAAAGTGCGGTATCGTCATCATCGGGCTTTACTGAGGTGTCAAACACTTCTATTACAAGCATGCATTCTTCTAAGCGCTTCTGTGCCATTTCAACACCTATTTTCTCGACTTTATCTTCGGTATCGCGAATGCCTGCCGTATCGGAAAGACGGAAGATAAGTTCGCCAAGACGGGCGCTTTCTTCTATGACATCGCGGGTAGTCCCTGCAACTTCGGTGACTATCGAGCGGTCATAGCCCAGCAGCAGGTTCATAAGTGTGGATTTTCCGACATTCGGTCTGCCTGCTATCACAGTGTCGATGCCGTTTTTTATCAGCATGCCGTTATCGCTGTCAGCAAGCAGTCTTCCTGTGACGGAAACGGCGTTTTTAAGGCTTTCGCGCAGTGCGTTCTCTTCAACGGCGGGGAGGTCTTCTTCGGGGTAGTCTACCCACGCCGCCAGTTCGCCCAACAGTTTCACCAGTTCTTTAGTGACTTTATCTATTCGCCCGAAAAGACTGCCTTTTCTTGTAAGGTTAGCGGAAGCCAGCGCATATTCGCCCTGTGCGGCGATGGTATCCATGACTGCTTCTGCCTGTGTCAGCGAAAGTTTGCCGTTAAGCATGGCGCGTTTGGTGAACTCGCCTGCCTGTGCGGGTTCAGCGCCGTTTTCAAGGCAAAGTCTCAGCACCCGCTTTGTGACATATATACCTCCGTGACAGGAGATCTCGCAGACATCTTCGCCCGTATACGAATGCGGTGCGCGAAAGACGGTCAGCACACCGTCATCGACAGCCCTGCCGTTATCATTTATCTGCCCGTATGCGCAGGTATAGCCAGCCATTCCCGCCACTGACGGGCAGGTATAGGGCGCAAAGATTTTTTCCGCCACATTCAGGGCATTTTCGCCGCTTATCCTTATGACAGATATGCCGCCCTCAGCAACGGGGGTGGAGATGGCACAAATTGTTGACATAGTATTCTCCTTATGTTAGTTAGCTTTTCCCGATTTTGATGTGTATTGCCGATGATACAAAATTATGACTATCCCTTTGGCACGCCAACTAAAAATGCGGTAAACAAAAGGATAATTGAGTACCCCATATTTTTTCCCCCGCCTGCGGCGGGGGAAAAATATCCGCCAAGAACATTAAGTTCTGTATTGCCGCAGATCACGGCTTAACATTCCATCTTTCGGGGTGAAGTTTCAGTATTTCCAGCATATGACCTATATTGCCCTCACCTGCGAACTTTTTCATATCGAAGAAGTCCTCTGTCAGCGGAAGCCAGCAGAGTTCGTTCTCATCGCCGCTGACTTCTGCGGGCTGTTTCAGCTGACCTGCCCATACTTCGACATAACAGCCGTCCAGCGGGTAGTCAAAGGTCATCAGTCTTTCGAGGGTGATCTGTTCGGCGGTGATGGAAGTTTCTTCAAAAAGTTCGCGGTAGGCGGCGTGTTCACCGTCCTCACCGACTTCTATCTTGCCGCCCACCAGATTGTAAAGTCCTTTATAGGGGTCTTTTCTTCTTTTGCACATAAGCCACTCATCGCCTGCGGGCGAGAGGACTATCATGCAGTTATAGCCCTGTATCTTCTGTACCGGCATGGCTTACCTGCGTACAAAGTGCAGTATCTTAGAGGAAAAGTCGCCGCTTATGCCGTCAACGCCCCATATTTTGGCAACGTTGATGCCTGCATTCATCAGTGCCGCGCCCGAAAGCAGTTTATCGGGTTCGCTTTCCTCGTAGTAATAGGCATCGGAGTCAAGACCTTTGAGCATTATCCTGCGGGAACGCATGTTCGGTCTGCCCATTACCTGCACAAATTCAAACAGTGCTTCGCTCTTGTCCTTAGCCACGAACATCCATGCGTCCCATGTGTTATCCTCGAACATATTGCCGATGCGGTAGTGGTCGCCTGTGCGCACGAGGGGATTATACTTCTTGAATTCCTCTATCTGGGCGGGTATCATATCCCTATCCTGCTGAGGTATGCGGGTGACATCGAGTTCATAGCCGAAAGTACCGACCATAGCCACATGACCTCTTGTCTTGAACGGGGTATTTCTGCCGACTGTATGGTTCGGGCAATCAGAAACATGTGCGCCCATAGCGGAACAGGGGTAGCACATTGAAGTACCGTGCTGTATTTTCAGTCTTTCGATGGCATCGGTATCGTCCGAGCACCATATCTGCGGTGAATAGTAGAGCATAGCGGGGTCGAACCTTGCGCCGCCGCCAGAACAGTTTTCCAGCAGGATATGGGGGTAATCGGTGGTCAGCCTGTTCATTAGGTCGTAAACGCCCAGCACGTATCTGTGCCACAGTTCGCGCTGTCTTTCCTTAGGCAGGAAGTTTGAGCCAACTTCGGTCAGCTGGCGGTTCATATCCCACTTGATATATTCGATATTTGCGTTATCGAGAATATTGCGCATCATGCTGTAAACGTAGTCGCGCACTTCTTTCTGCGAATAGTCAAGCACATACTGTTCGCGGCAGAGGGTGAGGGGTCTGCCCTTTATCTGTATAGCCCAGTCGGGGTGAGCCTTGTAAAGTTCGGAGTCGGGTGAGATCATTTCAGGCTCGAACCATATGCCGAACTTCATGCCCAGCTTGTTGACTTCTTCAACGAGGTGTTTAAGACCGCCGTTTATCTTCTTTTCGTAAACGAACCAGTCGCCCAGTGAAGAATTATCGCTGTCACGGTGACCGAACCAGCCGTCGTCCATTACCAGCATCTCAATGCCCAGCTTTGAGGCTTCCTTAGCTATATCTATGAGTTTTTCGGTATTGAAATTGAAGTAAGTAGCTTCCCAGTTATTGATAAGTATGGGGCGGCGTTTATCCTTATACTCGCCGCGAATGAGGTTCTCGCGGTAGAGGTCGTGGAAAGTGCGGGACATTTTGCCTATACCCTCATCGGAGTGTACCATTACGACTTCGGGAGCGGTGAAAGTTTCGCCTGCATCGAGAAGCCACTCAAAATCGAGGGGATTTATGCCCATCACGAAGCGGGTCTTTTTATGCTGGGTGACTTCTGCCTGTGCGAAGAAGTTGCCCGAATACACGAAGTTAAAGCCGAAAACTTCGCCCATATCCTCATCGGCGTTATGTGCGCAGAGGGCAGCGAAAGGGTTGCTCTGGTGAGAGGACTCGCCCTTGCAGGAATCGACGCTCTGCTTGCCGTGATGGAGCGGTGCGCGTTCTACCCAGCGTTCTCTTGCCCACGAGCCGTTCAGTGTTATCATATCCATCTTATCGGTATCGAACTCAACGCATGCAGAGAGTGCTCTTGTCAGCTTGACGGGCTTGCTGCCCACATTGGTAAATCTTACCGAACGGGTGATGACATCGAGGTTTTCAAACACCGAGTAGACGAGGACAGCTTCTATCTCAGCGTGGCTGTCTTTCATGGTTATCTCAAGGGTCTGTGCGGGGCTGTTTTCGGTGGCGAAAGTTGCGGGCATGCCGTCTAAAGCGGGCTTGCCGTCATATATTTTATGGCTGACATAGCGCAGGTCGCAGGCAGACATGCCGTTGCTGTCCATTATCATCATAGCGGGTTCACGGTAGTCGCCTATACCGAAGCACGGGTACTCGAAGGGAGTGGTATCGAGGTAAACTGCTCTGTCGCGGTCATTCTGTTCGGGGGTGAAAGGGCTTTCGTCAAATCTCAGCAGGTAGCTGAGGTCATCATCGGGGACTTTTCTGCCGTAATAGACATGTCCGAGATACTCACCGTTTATGACTTTCAGCATATAATCGGTGTCCTTTGCGCGCAGTTTGAAAGCGCGTTCTTTTTCGTTGTAGAAAATGCTCATTTTTATATCCTCCTTATTACCCCAATGGGGGGTATTATCCACTTTTCTCTCTTCGATGTGCGTGGAAACTCACATTTTATTATTATTGGAAGTGCGGCACTACTGCTGACGGTGGGGTTGCTGTTTTTGCTTTGTTCTATGGCTTTGTTCTCTTACCGTCTTTCATTTTGTTCGCCCAACTTGTTTTGTTTGCCGCTTTTTTGTCTGCTTCCCCAATTGAGGGGCGCTGCCCCTCAAACTCCCCGCAAGCCCTCTGGCGGCGGGCTTGACCGACCGCTTTGACTCGCGCTTTGCTTTGCTCTTTTGCTATGCTTTGTGGGCGGCACGGCATTCTCTAATGCATGCCAATAATTATGCATTATGAATTATGAATTATGAATTAAATAAGCCCAATTAGAAAGGCTGTCAAAGATGCCCCTAATGCTACTACTATCAAAGGCAGTTCAAAATATGCCATGATAAGCGCCGCTATCGTTCCCGCTGCTGCGGTAAAAAAGTCACCTGTGCTGTATAGTATGGCAGGCATGGTCATAGCACTTAATACTGCATAAGGAATGTAGTGCAGAAAACTCAGCAAAAATTTTGATGTTATCTTCCTGCGGAAAAAGGTAAAGGGAAGCATGCGGATAAGGTATGTCACCCCAGCCATGACAAAAATGTATATAGCTATACTCATTCCTCAGCACCTCCCTCATATTTAACAGGGAACAGCCATGCCCCCAGCAGTGATGCCGCTACCGCACAAATGACTGTTGCAAATCCGACCGATACTGCCGTAAAAAGGTATTTGAAAAGCAGGCTGATGACCACCGCGATTAGCGATACCGCCAGCACCCCGCGCTCTTTTTTGGCGGGCGGCACTACTATCGCGATGAACATGCCGTAAAGCAGCAGTCCCATCGCATTTGTTACAGCGGTCGGCAAAAGCTGACCTGCCATCGCGCCAATTGCAGTGCCCGATACCCAGCCCAGTGCGGCTACGAATATCATGCCGTACATATATGCGGGTGTGAGCGGTTCGGGCTGTGCGGCACAAACTGCAAATATCTCATCGGTTATGCCGTAGGAAGCCGCCAGTCTGTGCGGTGTTGTGAATTTCTTGTCGAGCCGCTGTGAAAGCGACAGCGCCATCAGCGAATATCGCATGTTTATGGTGATCTGCACCAGCACCATCTCCAGCAGAGTTCCCCCTGCCGCGATGATGTCAATGCCCGCCGCCTGACCTGCGCTGGTAATGTTTGTCAGCGAGATCAGCGATGCCCACAGAGCGCTGATCCCTTTGCTTACTGCGGTTATGCCAAATCCGAACGACACCGACAGATAGCCCAGCATTATAGGTATTCCGTGAGTCATTCCTCTGATAAAGTCTTTTTTCATGTTGTATCAAATTCCTGTACCACTGCAAAATACCTTTATCAATGAGGAAAAACTGAGTTGATGTTATCTTTCCCCCGCCTGCGGCGGGGGAAAGATAACCGCCAACTGTATTCAATTTCCGATATAACATCGTTTATTTTGGTGTATCAGCGGGATAATCACATATCTTTTTCCACGCCGCATGCAGAGGATTTGTTTACCGCGTTTTCAGCTTATGTGCCAAAGGGATAGTCTTATTATGGGTGTTATCGTATTGCTTTATCCCAATTTGGTTGTGTATTGTTCCCCCGCCGAAGGCGGGGGAACAATACGAAAGAACAGCCATTTTGTATCATCAGCAATACACATCAAAATT
>NZ_CACWPP010000150.1 GCF_902762735.1 uncultured Ruminococcus sp. | reverse complement strand
TTACTTGTTTTTTTGCTGTTTTTGACAGATATTGGCTGTTCACAGCATGATTTAACCCCATATCCGAGGAGGATATGGGGTTTTGAGACAGACTGAGGGCTTGTTCCTAATAGGAGCAAGCCCTTTTCTTGATTTTAGACTTGATTCCCGTTCAAAGGGAACATAATTATTTGTCAATTCGGATTTTCTGACTTTCAGTGGCGAGTTGTCATTCTCACACTGCTGCCCTTATTTCAATGCTTTTTTCGAGCTCCTTAATCAGCAGTTCAGGTATATCCTGGTTAAAATGTAGCCATTCAAGCGCTAAGCTTCGATCACTCTGTAATTTCTCATCATCTGTGGAATCAAGAAGATGATATTTTTCAATTGCATTATTCCGGCGTTCATTTCTTTCCGCAACCAGTTTGTTTGCTTCTTCCTCTGTCCTGAAGAGCTCGTAAGAACGGACGATATGCTGTTCTCTGTCAGCATCTTCGCAGAAGAATAGAAATCCTTTGCGGTCGGTTACTTTGACAGGGATGGCACGCTTATAGTCAATGACATGAAATGCTGTTGTGCCAATATCTATCAGACCATCCTCAGAGGGTTTAGAATCCTTGCGTGAATATTTCTCACGAAAACTGAAAACTTCTTCGTCAGGCATCCGGAAAATAGTAAAATCCCGCGAGGGCATTTTACCATTTTGATATTCCGTCACCTTGTCTGCTAAATCCTTTCTTGTTAGAATAATCAATATTGCTTCCTCCTCGGCAGAGGGCCTGTAATTCTTTCCAAGTAAGGTACTTACCATGGCTGTGTTCATCCATTCCTGCACATATCTTAGAAACAGAGCAAGGGTATTCTTATATATGCAGTATGTTATTTCCTCAGACAGACTTTCCTCCATTTCTACAAAGGTATCATCAAAATCGGAGTGTAAAAATATCTTTGCAATTTCTAATTCCTCGTCTGTTGCATAAATGATTTCGTCAAAATGAATATTCAGCTTTTCGCTATCCTTGCATGTTGTAAATAAATAACCCATGTTGTTTCCTCCTTTTTACAGCCATGTTTCCCGCCCATAGGGAACGTAGTCGTCAATATCTATTATATCATCAAACCAGATCTTCTGCTCGTTGACCACAAGGAACTTGTACGAATAATCAATGCGGCTGACCTTGCCTTTCTCGGTGATGTAGTTGCCGCACTCGTAATACTCAACCCTGATACTGCTGCCCTTGTTGATATGGTTCAGCTTATCGGAGATCTTTGCGGCAGTTTCCTCGTCCACCTGCCGTTTGAACTCCTGTCCGTCCTCTTGTGCGAGGATAAGGTCATAGTAGCCTTTCAGACTGGCGAAAGGCATAAAAATCTTCGCTCGTTCTGCTCTATCCACCGCTGTGACCTCCTACAAGTGTATTTCGTATCATTGCCGTTGCGTCCTCCTGCAAGCTCATACCACGAAGTACAGAGTTTTTGCCGAATCTGTCTTTGAGTCCTGAAATCGCATGAAGAAGCTGCTGCTCCTTCTGTGCCTTAACATCGTCCTTGAAGAACGAGAGCTGCTCACAGTGTTCATAAACCAAATCGCCATAGCTGATGCCTATCTGACGGATTCCATGCCCGTACTGCGTGGTGCTGTCATAGATTTTAAGCATCATTTCCGATAAATCCTTATATGAGCTTGTGTGCTGTTCCAGCTTCTTAGAGCCGCCTGTCGGTGGTATCTCGTCGTTGCTGTACCTTATATAAAGGGAAACGTGGTTGGTGTACATCGCCTGCCCGACAAGCTCGTTTGTCAGTCCGTCCACCATTTCTTTAAGGATAAGCCGTGCTCCGCTGCGCGTGTAGTCTTTAAATAGTACCTGGCTGTTAGACAGCGAGCGCGTCTTGGACTGATAATTCTGAACGTCGGCAAGTGTGCAGGGCTCTCTGCCGTAAGCGTGATCTATGAGTATCTCGGCGTTCTTGCCGAAAGTGCGGTACATAGTAGCTTCCGGAAGCTTTGTTATGCCTTCAAGGTCATAAACGCCGAAATGCTGAAGCCGCCGTGCAGTTCCTCTGCCAATACCCCAAATGTCGGTTATGGGGCGGTGCTTTTGAACAGTCGCAATAAAAGTTTCCTCGTCAAGAACACCGATGTGGTCAGGAACGTGCTTTGCTGTTATGTCAAGGGCGACTTTCGCAAGAAACATATTCGTTCCGATACCAGCGGTCGCAGTAATCCCCGTTTCCTCCATTATCTTGTCCATGATTGCATTGGCGAACTCTTTCGGGGTCATCTTGTATAAAGAAAGGTACGGTCCCGCGTTCAGGAAAACCTCGTCAATTGAATAAGGATAAACGTCCTCGGCAGCTACGAATTGCTTGTAAATGCCGTAGATGTGGGCTGAGATGTTCATATACATTCTCATTCGGGGCTTTGCAATGATGTAGTCGAGGTTGTCGGGGATCTCATAAAGGCGGCAGCGGTTCTTTACTCCTTTTTTGTGAATGGCGGGAGATACAGCAAGGCAGATAGCTCCCTTTCCCCTTGATTCGTCGGCAACAACGAGGTCTGTTGTATTCGGGTCAAGACCTCTGGCTGCACATTCTGCCGAAGCGTAAAATTTCGCCAAATCAATACACATATAGCACTGCTCTGCCATTGTACTCCCCTCCCTTCAAAAATCTATAAAATCAAGTATTATCAGAACAGTTCACTGTTTCCCCATGAAAGATCGAAGTCATAACCGCGATTGTTCATTTCTCTTAGTTTGATATACAAAAGATTAATGTTGTAACCCAACATACTTGCTGCTTGAAATACTGTGTATCCCTCTTCAAAATGTTCCAGTAATTCATCTTCATCAAGTAGCAGCTCTGAGGCAAATACGTTTGCCTCATTTTCTATCACATCTTTCATATTGAACATTCCGAATTCCCGGAGTACGCTCTCTTTGGCAATGTCCGAATGAAGGAAATAGTGTCCGAGCTCGTGAGCACAAACTAAAATTCGCTGAAACATATTTAATCGTGAAGAAATGAATATACATGGTACACCGTCAATATATCTAAAAAAGCCTTGTTGTCTGCCTATATCGGCTACTTTCAAGTAGATTCCAAGGCATTCGGCTATCTCAAAAGGATCTCTCGTCCCATATTGCATTATGATCTGCATTACCAGAGCATAGATACTTTCCAATGTCTGATTACCTCCGAAACATCAAGTATTGTTCTCCTGATTTCTTTTTCTTAACTTTATTTCCCAATAGGCTTCTTCCATAACTTTCATTATCTTGTCTGCGTCTTCCTCTGAAAGCCTGCCGCCGGCAAAAAGACCTGCAATCTCGTTTGCAAGATCCTCTGCCTGCTTTTTACCTTTTGCACCGTAACCGTATTCGGCACATTTCTTAAAATCATCTTCGGATTCGTTCTTTAAAAACTCTACCGGAACATGATAGTATTCGGCAGCCTGATCATATATCCTGTCAAATCTCGGAATAGTTTCGCCAGCTTCATACTGCTGCAATGCTCTTTTTGATATGCCTATTCCTTCTGCCGCTTCTGCCTGCGTCCTATTTAAAGAAATTCGCATATTTTTTAATTTATCACCAAATGTCATAATAATGCATGACATTTTTCAGCGTATCGACGAGGGCGTGGAGGCTGTCTTTTCATCGGATAAATACAAGGAATATCTGAAATTCGTATCGAAATTCACCGACTATTCTGCGCGGAACACCATGCTTATCAATTTGCAGCGCCCGGACGCTACCCTGGTGGGTTCTTTCGGGCTTTGGAAAAGGCTCGGCAGAAGCGTAAATAAGGGTGAGAGCGGCATTGTCATAATGTCGCCCGTACCCCATAAGACAAATCAGTTTGTCAAGGTTGAACGTCAGGCGGAGGACGAGTGGGGCAATAAGCTGTATAACGATGACGGCACCGAGCAGATGGAAACGGTCGAGAAAAACATAGTCGAAATGCGTTTTAAAAAGCAGTATGTTTTCGACCTCTCACAGACGGATGGCAAGCCCATTCCTGACCCCGTTCAGGAGCTTGTGGGCGAAATTGATGAAGAAAAGCTGAACATTATCTTCAAGGCGATAAAAAAGGTCACGGATATTGCTCCCGAATATCGCAATATTACGGGCGGTGCAAAGGGATACTACAGTCCCTCGGCAAAAAGTATTATAATAAAAACAGGCATGAGCGGCGAACAGGTGCTTAAAACCGTAGTCCACGAATCTGCTCACTGTCTGCTGCACGACCCCGATAAAAAAATCGTTACAACAAAATCGCCCCGCAACGAAAAAGAGGTGCAGGCGGAGAGTATCGCATTTATTGTCTGTGAAAAGTTGGGCGTGGATACGTCGGACTATTCTTTTCCTTACATTGCTTCATGGTCAGAAGGCAAGCAGCTCGACCAGCTCAACAAGTTTCTTGACGAGATACAGAAAACCTCGCAAACACTCTTTACGGCTATCGACTCGGAACTGCTGAAATACAAGAAACGCGATCTGACCGTCAATGAAATTATGGACGATACCGAATTATCAAATGTTCAGAAGGCAGAGATGTACTTGGACATTGTTCAACAGAACGGTATCGTGTTCGAGGACAGCGACATGACAAAAATCATGGAGCAGGCTGAAAAAGAAACGGACATAGGTGCTGTGTTCAAGGCTATCGACGATACCGCCAACACCATAAATCAGCGTAACAGCTACGGCTACGATTTTCAGTACATGAACCCCATAGATACTACGGAAGAAGCTCTCACCGCATTCGACAGGGGCGAGGCGGTATATCTTCTTTATCCCGACGGTACAGAGGGTATGGCTGAAAGCCGTGAGGAGATAGAGAATTTCTCCGGTCTGTACGGTATTGAAAAAGAGCCAAAGCGTGTTGTTGCTGCCGAGGACAATCCTGACCTGTATCCTGTTTCAAGGGAAGAAGCAATAGAAATGTGGGGCAGGGGTCTTGACGTTTTCATCGAAGGAAAACAGGCGGCTAGCATTGATGAAGTGCGTAATGCGCCAGACACGGCAAGCTTAGCACTAAGTGAATTTCAGTATTCGGCAGAACTTGATTTCGACAAGGGAGGTTTAGGAAACGTGAGAAATCAGCAGTTTTATGATAGCTACAATCAGAGAAATTATCAGCAGCAGGGCGGCTATCAGCAGAGGAACAGTAACATTATCGGCAACACGCCTTACGATCAACTCGGAGGTCGTGGACAGCTTCAGTATTACAAAGGGCTGAACAACAAACACGCTCAGAATATCGCCCGTCAGCTTGATGCGGACGGCATCAGATACAGCGGTGTGATTAAGGGCGGTACTACTACGATAACCATAAATTCAGCGGATATTTCCCGCTATGAAGCGGCGGTCGATAAGGTCAAGCAGATGTACGATCAGCGAAACAACGGCAGGCAGGGCGGCGGCTATCAGCAGAATAACGGTGCAACGTATCAGCAAAATGACAGCCCGGATATGCTTGCCCGTGACATCGAAGCGTTTATGTATAACTACAATACGAATGGCTATCGCAATGTTGCGGGCGACCGCGAGCGTGGCATACAGGGCGTTGCAAACAATATTGCAAATGGTGATGTTGACAGCATTAACACCTTTCTCGGAAAGGTCGTAAGCACTGTAGGTGATGCACAGGTATCCGGTGAAGCAAATGCGCTTCTGCAAAGGCTCGGTAATATGACGAGCGGTAGACAGCAGGGAGGAAATAATCAGCCTACACAGTCGCAGCAGAGCAATCCGAATGTAATCGGCAATACTCCCTACGACCAGTTGGGACAGAAAACCGATCTACAGTATTATCCGAAGCTGAAAAACCGTCACGCTGATAATATAGCACAGAAGTTGAATGAGTACGGAGTAAGGTTCAGCGGACTGCGGAAAGGTTTCACAACAACAATAACCATAAACAAGGCTGATATTCCTCGCTATGAAGCG
>NZ_CACWPP010000149.1 GCF_902762735.1 uncultured Ruminococcus sp. | reverse complement strand
AAACGAAATAGGTATATACGGTCATCAGGTATTTTTTTCATGGATAGACCCCTTTCACTTTAGCACGCTAATACAAAAGTTGACAAAGTTGACACAAATTAACATCGCTTTGTCAACTATTAAAAGCCCTGTTTTACGGCGTTTCAGCCTCGTTTTTGAGAAAATTGACAATGTTGATAGGGTAATGGATAAAATGTAAAAACAATAGATAACTTCCAATATATGGTAATTTATTTATTTTGGCTTTATAATACCCTCGTCAATTTTGTCAACTTTTATGTTTTGACCCCTGAAAGCCCTATTTTTCGGGGTTTATATAGTTGACATTTTCGTGTAAGCTTTTGTCAATTTTGTCAATTTTAATGTTCGGGTTGACTTGTATTATCATTTTGGGCTTGCTTCTGCACAGAGATCTTCTGAAACCATAGTCCTGTTTAAGAACGCCGAATGCTCCCGTTCATTCGCACTTGACAATTTCTCATTTTTGTGGTACGATCCTTTCGTTGGTTTAATGGTTTTTTATACCACAAAAAGAAGAGCTTGGCACTGCCTTTCAGGTCTGTGCCAGGCTCTTTTTCTTTGTTGGGGCTGCAACAGCCCCTTCTCTGATATTGATATTTTATCGTTGAGCCGACTGTCAGATGCCGTGATGTTCCTTGCACGCTGTGAGGGTGTTCGGTACGGAGTATCGGCGAAAAAAGCCCTCAAAAGTGCCTGTGTGATGCGCAAATTCGGAGATAGTGCGCCGATGTTTTCCGCTCGCCCGCCCGAAATATCGCGCAAAAAAAGAAGAAAGAACTGCAAAGCCCTTTCTTCTCTGAGATCTTATCGTTCAAACGCCGTGATGTTCCTTGCCCGCTGTGAGGGTGTTCTTCATCAGCATAGCTATGGTCATAGGACCTACGCCGCCTGGAACGGGGGTGATGTAGCCTGCTTTCTCCTTGCAGTCCTCAAAGTCAACATCGCCGCACAGCTTGCCGTTCTCATCGCGGTTCATGCCGACATCTATGACAACAGCACCCTCCTTGATGTAGTCAGCTGTGACCATTTTAGCCCTGCCGACTGCCGCCACGAGAATGTCAGCCCTTGCGCAGACTTCCTTGAGGTTCTTTGTCTTTGAGTGGGTGATGGTAACAGTGCCGTTCTGATGGAGCAGGAGCATAGCCTGAGGCTTGCCCACGATGTTGCTTCTGCCGATGACAACGCATTCCTTGCCTGCAACATCTGTGCCAGTGGACTTGATAAGTTCCATAACGCCCGCAGGTGTGCAGGGCAGGAAGCTGTAATCGCCTATCATTATCTTGCCCACGTTTACGGGGTGGAAAGCGTCAACGTCCTTGTCGGGGCGTATGTTGTTTATGATTATCTTGTCATCGAGGTGCTTTGGCAGCGGGAGCTGTACCAGTATGCCGTCAACTTTGTCGTCCTTGTTCAGCTTGTCTACCAGTGCCAGCAGTTCTTCTTCGGTAGTTTCAGCAGGCAGGGCGTACTTGTAGGAATTGAAGCCCACAGTTTCGCAAGCCTTCTCCTTGTTTTTTACATACACCTGTGATGCGGGGTCATCGCCCACTATCACCACTGCCAGACCTATCTCAACGCCCTTAGCTTTCAGCGCCTCGACTTCCTGCCTGATCTCTTCCTTGACCTGTGCGGATACTGCCTTGCCGTCAATAATGTTTGCCATTTTCATTTACCTCCTGTTTATGTCGTTTTTGGCTGTCCTGCCTTAACACCGCTTTTCGCCGTGTGGGACAGCCGTTTTATCTGCCGAGTGTCAGTCCTTATTTTCCTTTTCGTCCTTGTCCTCGTCATCATCAAGAATGGACTTGTAGCCGTCATCGGGCTTTTCAGCCTTTTCCTTGTCCTTACTTGCGGCATCTTTGAGTGCCTGCTTTTTGGCTTTCATGGCTTCCTTGCCGAACTTTTTCTCATATTCCTTTTCAAGTTCCGCAAAGCTCTCGCCCTTGTGCTTGGCTTCGTCTATCTTCTTTTTCAGCTCTTTCTTTTCCTTCTGCATATCTTCGTACTCGGTATATTCTGCCAGCTGTGCTTTGGAAACTTCCGTTTCGTAGAAGAACTTGTAGCTGTCCGAACGCTTTACCGAACTTCTGAAAACTATCCACAGTATGACAGATGCGACAACGCATGTGCCTGCCACCAGCTGGGAAACTCTTATCTGTCCCAGATAGAGCGAGTCAGTTCTCAGACCTTCTATGAAGAACCTGCCCAGACCGTACCAGAATGTGTACATGAGGAATATCTCGCCGTCGAACTTGCGGTGCTTGAAATAGAGGTGCAGAAGCACAAATCCCAGCAGGCACCAGAGCGACTCATACAAAAAGCAGGGGTGTATCGGCTTGAAAGCGTCAACATCGGTGAGGGTGTCATAGTGGTCGCTGATATACGCGGCAGTTTTCCAAGACAGCATGCCCCACGCTTTGTCGGTGTTTGCGCCGAAAGCCTCCTGATTGAAGAAATTGCCCCATCTGCCGATGCACTGACCTATCAGGAAACAGGGTGCTGTCACATCAAGCATGGCGGAAAGCCGCAGACCCCTCAGCTTAGTGACGATGCCGCCCACCAGTATCGCGCCGATAAGTCCGCCGTAGATGGCAAGTCCGCCGTCGCGTATCTTGAAAAAGTCGGTCAGCTTCATGCCCTCTGTATTGAATACGATATAGTAGAGCCTTGCACCGATGATAGCGCCGATAATGCCGCTTATCACCGAGTCGGTCGCCCTGTCGGGGTCGATGCCGCAGGAACGCATTTTTTTGAAGCCGTAGATTATCGCCAGCAGCATGCCGATGCCTATCAGCAGTCCGTACCAGTATACCGTGAAGTTCACACCCGGTACGGTAAACGCCACACGGTCGATGCTGATGCCCTCTTTGAGGATATTATCGCCGCCGCCGAAATTCGGGAAATACACCTTATCGGGATTTGCCCTCAGCTTTTCTCTGACTGCGGCTGTGTCCTCCGCGAGGGCTGTCAGGGCAGTCATCACATTCATGTTCATTTTTCAATTACTCCTTTGCTGGCTCTATAATGGATATAGCCGAATTTTCCTCATCGAACAGTTCGCTCACCGCCGCTACGCAGTCCTCTATGGTCATATCTGCCAGTACTTCTGCCTCGTCAAACACGTTAGTGCCGTTGAAGTAGCTCTCGGTCATGGAGTCTGCAAGCCCCTCGACACTTCCCAGCGTCCTTACTATCGAACCGTAGCGCGACTTTTTGAGTATCTCGAAATTCTCCTTGTCAAAGCCCTCGCGCTGTACGCGGTCAAGCTCGGCGAGGATGCGTCTGTAAACCTCATCGGGGTCTTTCGACTCGCCCGAGATAATGCATGAAAAGTAGCTTTCACTGCTTGCGAAGGTACTGTAACCGAACTGGGAATTTATCAGCCCGTCCTCAAACATCTGCTGATACAGCGGCGATGAAGTGCCCATCACCAGCTGGAGAACGGTCTTGGCGATGCAGATGCGTTTTTCAAGCTCTATACCGCCGCAGGGAGTGCCTTTGAAGCCTATATCGAACAGCGGCAGTCCGACAGGGAATTTCGCTGTGATGCGCTTTTGTGCAACGCCGTGACCCTCTTCGGGGAAGCGGCATTCGAGTTTCAGGTCTTTGGCGGGCTTCAACAGCCTGTCGCATATCTCGATGACCTTGTCCTCATCTACGTTGCCCGCGATGGAAAGCACCATGTTATGCAGGTTGTAGAAAGTGTAATAGCAGTCGTACAGCAGTTCGGGAGTTATCTTCGCGATGGACTCCACCGTGCCTGCTATGTCGATCTTTACGGGGTGTTCCTTATACAGCGCTTTCAGCAGGTTGAAATAGCAGCTGCGGTAGGGCGAGTCCTCGCCCATTTTTATCTCCTGTGCGATTATGCCCTGTTCCTTATCGACGTTTTCCTGCGTGAAATAGGGCTTCTGCACGAAATCCAGCAGTATCTCCAGTGCCTTGTCCCAGTTCTGGGTAGTGCTGAAAGTATAGGCAGTTTCATCGAATGATGTGAATGCGTTGCCGTTAGCGCCTGTGGCGGCATAGAGGTCGAACACATCGGTATCTTCATTTTCAAACAGCTTGTGTTCGAGGTAGTGTGCTATGCCTTCGGGGACTTCTATGAAGTCACCCGTATTTGCGGTCTTGAAACAGGTGTTGACAGAGCCGTACTTTGTGGCGAAGAGGGCTTCGGTGGTGGAGTAGTTCTCCATCTTCCATATCAGTATGTCAAGCCCTGACGGGTGGTGTATCAGCGAATACTGCTCGCCAAAGCGCTCGTTTCTGATTATCTCCTTATTCATCGTCACTGCCTCCTTCTGCTTTAAGAATGAACACGGTATCGGGCTTCATCAGCTTTGCGCTTTCGATGACCTGTTCTCCGGTAACAGCTTTTATCAGCTCGCAGACCTCTTCGGGTGAATAGGCTGTACCGCGTGTATCCTGCACCCTGTACCACGATGCTATATCCCACTCGGAGTCATAATTCGACATGAAGCCGCCGCAGATATACAGCTTTGCATTTTCAAGCTCTTCATCTGTCAGCTTGCCGTTCTGCAAAGCCGCAAGCTCGTCACGGATAGCCTGCTGAGCTTTTTCGATATTTTCGGTATCCACGCCGCTTTCTATCATCATAACGTTTTTGAGGTCGCTGTAATAGCTGTCACAGTAATAGCACAGGGACAGCTTTTCGCGCACGTTCACGAAAAGTTTCGAGAAAGCCGAGCCGCCCAGTATGCATGCCATAAGTTTATTAACGTAGATGTCGTGACAGCTTGATTTATATGCCATGAACATCTTGCTCTGTCTGATATTCATAAGCTCCTGCTTTTCGCAGAGCTTGTCTTTCAGCGGTGACGCTTTGAGGTAGTTTATCTGCGGCACATCGCCCCTTTCGACTTTTGCGAAAGCATCGGTGAGCAGTTTAACGGCGCTGTCCGCCTCGCCGCCGCCGCACACGGTTATGTCGATGGCGGCGTGCTTCATCAGGAACTCGTACTGCCTCAGCAGGTCCTCCTGAGTTATGGCAGCTGCACGCTCGGCAGTGCCCATATCGGAAGCCGCCGCAGGTTCGCCCGCGTAGATGACTTCCTTTGCTTTCATATATGCATAACTGCGCTTGTCGTTGACTGCGGCGGCTATGTTGTCGAGAAGCTCCTGCTTTCTCAGGCGGAAGTAGTTCTCGTTGAACCTGCCGTCGGTGAGATCAGGCTCAAAAATGCATTTTATCAGCTGTTTCACAGCTTCTTCCGATATGATTTCTCCGCCGATGGTAAATCTGTCGCGTATGGCGCTTATGGTGACACCCACCGACTGATAGTCGCTGACGTTAGCCGAAACAGCGCCGATGGAAGTGCCGTACAGTCCCAGAAACTTCTTTGAAAGCTCACTTCTCGACTTATACTGCGAGTTAGAAGTCACCAGCAGTGAAGTCAGCAGTACGTTCACGCCCAGATCATCGGGGACGATGGGGGTGATGAACCTGACGCGGATGATATTTGATTTGTACTTTGGGTCGGTGATGCGGGTGAGGCTGATACCCTTGCCGATCTCGGTCTTACTATAATTTACTGCCATTTACATTCTCCATTCTATAAGACAGCCCGTACCCTTGCGGGCGTGACTTTATTACCTTTGTTATCAGAAGAAAATATACCAACTTATAGTATAACACATAACTGTAAAAATTTCCACCCATTTCACAACATTTTCACTTTTGGGCTGAAATATAGTAAACGACATGGTATTTCTGCTGTTTTTGGTGTGTACCGCCGATACATGAAATTTTTGTTTTTGTGGTTATCCCGCTGACACACCACAAAAACAGCGGCTATACAGAACTTATAGCAATCCAACTGTTTAAATTCACAAAATCCAGTCGCAAAAGCTGGGATTTATGGGTTTTGTGACTGGATTTTGTCTGAATTTTAAGGCGGATTGC
>NZ_CACWPP010000148.1 GCF_902762735.1 uncultured Ruminococcus sp. | reverse complement strand
TTGCTTTCTCACCCATGCACTCTCAAGCACATCATAGATATACTGATTGGGCGCACCTTCTTCAAAATACTTGCTATTGTCGCCGCCGAGCATCTCTACTGCAAACGCTCCGACTGCCCTTGATCTTGACTGTCCGGCATAGCAGTGAATTAACAGCGTGTCAACGGATGCCTTATGCTCCTCAATGAAGTCGAGAATCTCATCTGCCATTTCGTCTGAGAACAGCACAGCGCCGTCAACCTCTGTGACGATATCATCGAACATCAGCGTAAGAACGCCCTTGCAGAACTGATTCTCAGTAAACTGTACACCGAAACCACCAGTATGGCTGTCCTGAATCGAGATCACTGCATAAGTGTCGGTTAATGCACCTTGCTCCGCAGCCTCAGCGGCCATACCAAGGGGATAGTAATGTTCCATAACATAGCCGAATGCTCCGTGGACGGATTTTACGATCACTCTTTTCATACAAATTACCTCTCATATAATTTACCAGTAGTATTTAGAGAAAACATCGTTATCCTTTGAAAGTTCTAACAATTCCTTGACTGGGAGCTTATCCATCCAGAATATAGAATCTAAAGTAAAGTCTATAAAATCATCTGTTGTGAACTCATACTGCTGCTTTCGTGTTAAAGTAGCCATCATTGACCTTGAATCAGGAATACTGAGAAGTTTTTCTCTCTGCTTTGCATAGAATCCCTTGTAAATACAGCGTTCGGTGAAATCCACGATAAGCTGAAATTCCGATGCCATCTGATCCAATTTCAAAAATTCCTCCGCCATCTCTTTATCGTATATATATGTTGGGTCAATCATCTTACGCTCCTGTATCTTTCTGTTCAAATATACTTGCTCTGATTCGCAGTCTCTGTACTTCTCATAGGTTCTGAATGCCTCTATCAGTAATCTTCCTATTCCCACATTCATGTAAAATGTATCATCAATTATGCGCCCATTGTAGCAAACGGCAATTGTTGATCTTTCACTCATAATCATGATCCTCCTTGCGTTCCGCTCATTCGCTGGCTTCAGCACTATGTACCGTTTCAGCTGTGGGTGCGCAAGCTCATTAGAGCCGCAATGCACACTATCCGCAGCATAAAGCAAAAAGCTCATATAAAATGGTATACTTCTCCCTCAACAGGAGAACTACACATTATATATGAGCTGTTGAATCAAAATTATATTAATATTATAGCACAGATAGCGAGAGATGTCAATAGGTTTTCAAAAATAATTTTGTTTGAATACGTATGGTTTTTTGTTTTCAGACTTTATGATAAGCCATCCTCCAATAGCTCAAGATTCCCTCCACGATTCATACAGTTCTTAAAGTGAGCGCATCTGCTGCCGCATTTGAACGTATGAATATGACTATGTACATCGTGCTAATATGTAGCTACTCTTTTATTTCTTTCAGCTCTTCACAAGGGCCGTGATTGATAACCTTGACGACCTTTTTGCCCTTCCATCCGGTAAGATCGATCGGTACAGATTTTGTTTGAAATCTGATAATATCTTTACTTACAAATTCCCTATCGCACAGCCATCTGCCAAAATAACTAGTACATACTATGATAGCTGAAAGCCTTTCACCGCCGCACAGCACGATCGTGATACGGTCTCCGTCGTTACCAAAAATAGAAGACATCGTCACCAGATAATTCCCTGAGATCGTAGCAATGTTTCGGTCACTTGGTCTGCCCTGTGCGTTCCATATAGCAAAAAGCTTTCCGTATGTAGTTGTTTTATTCCATTTGGTAGGCCAATCGTTATAGTTATAGCTGTTATAACACTCTTTATCATATAAATAGCGGTCGTTGATTCCATCTTGTACTTTTTTCACATAATCGGGTATTTCGATGGTCTTTGGTGCTGTTTTCTTTTTCCATCGCACAAGCAGGCAGATCGGCGTTGCAAGCAATGATATACCAAAAATCACCAGCATTGTGCGGTAGAGCGGTACACCGCCTAACGCATCCAACATGCAGCCCAAAAAGCAAAGAAAAGCATACACCCTGTACAAGAGATACTCGTCAGAATCATCGCCTTCAAACAGTCCCATGATTCCTATGAGCAGGATAGCGAAAAAAGCAATTATCATCCCAAAACTCGGGAAAGCCTCTTCCTCAAGACTGCTGCTCTCGTGGAAAGCAACAAAGCTCCTGCAAAGAAGGCGCCAGCAAAGGAGCGTCACAGGATGGAACCACAGAAAAAAGATGCCGTTTTTATATTTGCGGGTCAGGATGATTCGAAGGATAATCGATGCAACAAGGAGCGGCAGAAGCAAAACTGCAAATTTGATCTTGAACAGCGAGATAATGGAAAAGACACCAAGAATCGCCATTATTGGAAGTAAAACATCGCCTCCGGCACTGTCAGGGGATACCTGTCCGAACAGATCACCTGATGAGGGATAGGAATCACTGGTGGTATAGCCCGTGCCAAACGTATCTTTGGTCGTGCGTGTTTCCGTGCCGTTGCTATGCTGCGTTCGATAGGAGCCGTCCTTCTCCTTGACCGTAACGGAGCGGGAGCCGTCCTCATACGTTGTTTCGATCACCTCATCCCCGGAAAGCGTCTTTCTCTTTCTGGATCTGGAAGTAACACTTCCATTCTTGCGAGTCGTATAGCCGTCACCAATCAGGTCCTTTGTCGTATCCGAGGTGGTACCGTCCTCATGATAGGTGGTGTAGCCATCATCATGGTGATGCTTTTCTATTCTTTCAAATTGATTTGCTTTTTTTGCCATGATAAACCATCACTTTCCTTCCGTTAACTTCTGATACATCTTCATCAGCTCCGCCACGCACTCGGACTCTGTGTTCAGCTTGCCCCAGAAACCGTAAGCCTCCATGACAGCACGGTCGTTGAGTTGGTGGGCGGTTCTCAGGTCATGCGGCATAACGGTCTCATCGTACAAATCAGCGAGGGAGCAATCCGGATACTTAGCTCTTGCATCGAGAATCATCTGTGCTGTTTGTTCGATTCTGGCTTTCTGTTCGGGTGTAGGGTTGCACCACGGGAAGTTGTTGTATACAATCTTCTTTGAATAGTCATAATCACTTTTCAGTCTACCGCATACAGCGCGTACCCATGCCATATGAACATTGGATGTTAAAACCCCGAAATGAAATAATGTGCCTTCGGGAATGATTTGCAGTTTATTGGTACAAATCACATCTGAACCGATAAAACCAATAGGGATATATCTACGCATTTGGGAGGACACTTCCGGTATTACAAGCGCTGTATTGGGGTTTTTAGTCTCTCTAAATAAAGTGGGGGTTTCTGCAAGTTTTCGCCTACCGGGGTCTGGCGCATTTTCTCTGTCTTCCTTACAAGCTCTTACTCTCTCCATTATTCTAGGCATTTTCCTCAATTCCGCAGGACTTACACCAACCAACCATAGACACCAGCGTTTTTTATTATTGATGAATTCTGCCGAACCAATAAGACGTTTGATATACTTTAATGCTGAGGGTTCATTAGTAATGAATTCCTTGTAATCGCATTGCTCAATAATCAAGTGTCCGCCATCAGCCGGTCGATTACCAGTAGTCATTTCAGGTACATCACATAATGGCTTTACAACACTTTCTATGTAGATATTTGGCGCACTCAGCAAATAAGCGTTGATATTGTTTACGAGCTGGAATGAGTCCGAACTGAACAGCTTTCTTTTTTGAGTGTTCTCTGCCACACTAAATCCTATAATAACACAATGCACCTGTGCTTTCAGACTTGCTTCACTGTCCCAGCGGAAGGTACGGTGTGCAAAATCAATATGCACTCCGAAACGGTCATACAGCGGTTTCCAGACACCTGCGACCTGTTCGCCCTGTGTGATGCTGTTTGTTGAAACAAATGCTGTCCGAATCTCTGTGCCGACCATAAGCTGTGCAGCTTTGAAATACCAGCCCGAAACATAGTCGATTTTTCCGGCAGTCTTGTAAGGCTTGCCTTTTTCATCAACATAGATAGACAGCATATCGTCCTTCTGTGACTTACTTTGCAGAGAATAGCCCACAAACGGCGGATTACCCATGATATAGGACAGCTTGCTCTTATCGACCACGCTCTCCCAATCCGTCCGCAGCGCATTGCCCTCCACGATATTGGCATAGGATTTCAACGGCAGGAAATCCAGATTGATCTGCATGAGCGTTTCCGTCTCTTGCATCATCTGGCTCTCAGCGATCCAGAGCGCCGTCTTTGCAACGGTCACAGCAAAGTCGTTGATCTCAATGCCGTAAAACTGCCCGATGCCGACCTGGATCACATCGTTGTCGCCGAGCATCATCTGACCGTGCGTCTCCTCATAGAGCGCATCGTTCTCCAGCCGGCGCAGGCTGATGTATGTTTCCGTGAGGAAATTTCCGCTGCCGGACGCCGGGTCCAGGAACACAAGCGTGGACAGCTTTTTTCGGAACGCCTGCAATCTGTCCTTGCGAGTTTTCTCGACTTTCAGCGCCTTGATATCCTCCAGCTCCGCTTTCAGATCATCGAGGAACAGCGGGTCAATGACCTTGTGGATATTCTCCAGACTGGTATAGTGCATACCGCCGGAGCGTCTGGTTTCGGGGTTCAGCGTGGACTCGAACACCGCACCGAAGATCGTCGGAGAGATGCCCGACCAGTCGAAGTCCTCACTTGCATTGTGCAGGAGTAGGCTGACAATTTCATCGGTAAAGCGCGGAATCTCGATGTGTTCATCTGCGAACAGACCGCCGTTGACATACGGGAACGCTGCAAGCTCCTCGTCCATGTAGGGGTCTCTGTCTTCCGGCTTGGTATCGAGGACTTCAAAGAGCTTTATCAGCTTTTCACGGACTTCCTTTGCTGGAAACTGCTTCAAATAATCATGAAACATCTGATGCTTGCCGAAGATTCCGGCATCCTCTGCATACAAACAGAATACCAGACGCACGCACAGCTTGTTCAGGCTTTTGAGCGTTTCCGGATCATCGGGATTTTTGTATTGCTTCAAGATCGCATCGTACAGCTTTCCGACCAGATCACCGGCTTTCAGGGAAATTTCCATTTCCTTTTTCAGATTCTCATTGCCGGTATCGACAAGGAACTGCAAGCGATAGTATTCCTTCGGCAGGTCTTTCAGCAGGATCTGTTCCGGCTCACCGTTTGGCTTTTCCATGTCATACACAAGGAATTCTGCAAAGTTGCAGGTGATGATCCAGCGCGGGCGCTTGGAATAAGGCAGCTCCGCCGCATACCGCTTTGCCTGCTGAAACGGAGACAGCACAGAGCCGTCCGACTGCCGGATGCCCTTGCGGAGATCCTTGCCGAGACCTTTCTGCTCGATCATAACGTGAGTTGCTTCGATGTAGCCGTCAATGAACGAGGTATGGTCGAGCTTCACCTGATCTTCAAAGCTGATGAAGCGGATCGCATCTTCTACACCGTATACATTTTGCAGCAGGTCAAGCCAGAACTTCTGGCTCTCGCCTTTCTCATATCCTTTATCTTTCCAGAACGCAGCAAACGCCTTCGCTGCGGCTTTCTGTTCTTTTTCGGTCATTGTGTTCACGCTCCTCTGCCATAAGATAGTAGTTATTTCTATTATAGCATATCTGCCGTCTGTTTTCAAGATAAAAATCGGCTTCGTTCTCATTTGGCGATACTTTTGAGAACGAAGCCTTTTATTATCTCGCCATCTCCGTCAAAGCATTCCGACTTCAGCCCTTGATCATTCGCAACTTATAGTGTTTCCGGCAGAGCGCCGTGTAGCTCTCGTTCCCGCCGAGCTGCACTTGCTCTCCTTCGGTGACCATCTCACCGTTCAGCAGCCTTGCATTGAACTGCGCCCGCTTGCCGCACCAACAGATCGTCTTGATCTGCTCGATGTCGTCCGCCAGTTCCATGAGCCGCCGTGCGCCGGGAAACAGATGGCTTTGAAAGTCAGTGCGCAGACCGTAGCAGATGACGGTGATACCATGCGCATCGACCAGGTCACTGAGCCTGTCGATGATCTCCGGTGCAAGGAACTGTGCCTCGTCCACGATGATGCAGTCATAATGCTCACCGCTATAGTCCGCAAGGAAGTCCTCCGCAAACTCGCACGGCTCTGCAAGTCCGATGCGGGACTTTATCACCTTTGCGCCGTCCCTGTCCTCGCATCTCGGCTTCAGCA
>NZ_CACWPP010000147.1 GCF_902762735.1 uncultured Ruminococcus sp. | reverse complement strand
ATACAGCTCATAGCGGTCGAGGTAGGCAGGCTCCTCGCCGACACAATATGTGGTGTTCTTGCGGTCTGCACCCTTGCCCTGACCGTAGATATAGGCGAAATTGCGTTGAATGGCAATGTCCTCGGCGTAGCTGAACGACAGGAGATTGCTGTATGCATCCGAAAAGACGATATGCGGGTTTTCCTCCTGCATCACGCTCCGGTCAGTGCCTTCTGAGAGGTCGAACACCATCCGGTATTCCTCGCCGGAGGCTTTCACGAGTTAAAAACGAGCCTGCGATCATGAGGCTGACACCGACGGCAATGACGGCATTTTCCCGCAATATTTCCAGTACTATATTTCTCTATTTCTCTTTTCTAATAGAAGAAATAATGCCGTCAATGCCGTCAAATGTCTATTAAAAAGCCACCCTATCATTCGATGTTCTATCTCATCAAATTCCCATGATACCGCAAGATACGCACTTCATATCATGTAAAGAATGACCTTGAATGTTGTATCTTGATGTAGCTTTGTTGACCAAATGTTGTCCAAATCATATTAAGACAGATGAATATATCGTGTAATTAGGTATAGTGTCCGATCAATTCACTGTGTCCCTAAAATAGTGAAACGAAAATGACAATTTTTCCGAAAGCCTCTGCATCGCGCTTTCTTGCAGAGGCTTTTCCTCTATCCTGCATTCAATTGCATGACAAATCTGCCTTACTGTCCAAATTCCATACAAAGCCCCGCAACTGCCATTTGCAAAACAGCACAGAATCATGTATGCTAAAGAAAAGGGGGCGATGGTATGAAAAACAGCTATTCCTTACAGGAGATGCTTATCATGATCGCAGGCGTATCCTTCCTCGGCTTTTGTCTGGAGAATATCTGGCTGCTGCTGCGCAAGGGCTACGTCGATAACCGGAATATGTACTTGCCCTATTTGCTCGGCTATGGACTGGCGCTGACCGGATTCTATCTGATCTTAGGGATTCCGGAGGAGGGCGGCTATCTTCGCTATTTTATCCTGTCCTTTGCCGCCGTCAGCGCGGGCGAGATCGTAATGGGGGAAACCGTGGAGCATGTCTGCGGGTTCTATTACTGGGATTACACGGGACTGCCGCTTCACATCACACGCTACACCTCCGTCCCGACAAGTGCCGGATTTGCGGCGATCATCACGCTGTTTATGGGGAACTGCTTCACGCCAATGATGGAGCTGATCGCCGTCCTCCCACACACCGAAAGCGGCTTTGCCGGGGGCACTCTGCTGCTCGTCCTGACGGCAGATCTGGTGCACAGCTTTGCAGTGATGTACCACAGCCACGCACTAAATGAGCGCTGGCGCATTACCGTGTTTGAGCGAAAGCAGACTGCGGCGCGGGCTGCGTAGAGCGCAACCGGCGTGTCTCCTCATTTTATACATTCAGAAACCGCCGCCTCTGCAAGTTATGATCCAGAGGCGGCGGTTCTTTATCATTTGTAAAGCACACCCAAGAAACGCTCCCCGGCTGGGAAGGCATCTCCCGGATGTGCTCTGTCTTTATTGTACTGCATTGTATCCGTCATTTCCATATACAGTTTGTATGCTGTGCGGTAAATTTGTACAAAGCAGGCTCTGTGTATCAAAATCCAACAGGCACGGGCTCTTGTCTCTTTTCACCGCATCAAAAAAGTGGTATCCTGTAAACAGCGGGGAGTACCCCCAAAATTTACTTCAAAGGAGGAACCATAATGTATTACGGAAGCGGTAATTATGAAGCGTTTGCACACCCGAAAAAGCCGGACGGCGTGGAGCAGAAATCCGCCTACCTCATCGGCTCCGGGCTCGCGGCACTGGCGGCTGCCTGTTTCCTTGTCCGGGACGGACAGATGGACGGCAGCAGGATCCACATTCTCGAAAAGGACGCTGTTCCCGGCGGCGCCTGTGACGGTGCCTACATTCCGGAGGTCGGCTATGTGGTGCGCGGCGGGCGTGAGATGGACAATCATTTTGAGTGTATGTGGGATCTGTTCCGTTCCATTCCGTCGATCGAAACGCAGGGCGTGAGCGTACTGGACGAATATTACTGGCTCAACAAGGCGGATCCGAACTTTTCCCTGTGCAGAGCCACCGAAAAGTGCGGGCAGGATGCCCATACGGACAAGAAATTCGGGCTGTCCGACAAAGCGTGTGCCCAACTCATGAAGCTGTACCTCACAGCCGATGAACAGCTCTACAACAAGAAGATCACGGATGTATTCGATGAGGAGGTGCTGAGCTCCAATTTCTGGCTCTACTGGCGCACGATGTTTGCGTTTGAGAACTGGCACTCGGCTCTGGAGATGAAGCTCTATATGCAGCGATTCGTGCATCACATCGGCGGTCTGCCTGATTTTACCGCTCTGCGCTTTACCAAGTACAACCAGTATGAATCCATGATCCTGCCGATGGTGCAGTATCTGGAGAAGGCAGGCGTACAGTTCCACTATGGCATCAAGGTCGAAAACGTCCTGTTCGACTGCACAGACGGCAAAAAGATCGCGACAGGCATTGAAGTCATCCGGGACGGACAGAAAGAAACGCTCGGCATGACGGAGGACGATCTGGTGTTCATCACCAACGGCGGGTGCGTGGAGAATTCTGCAATGGGTTCCCAGACAACACCCGCGCCGTTCCAGACAGAGCTCCGCGCAGGCGGCGGGTGGGATCTCTGGAGAAAGATCGCGGCACAGGATACGGCATTCGGACATCCGGACAAATTCTGCTATGATGCGGAGAAAACCAACTGGATGAGTGCCACGGTGACAACGCTCGACAAAAAGGTCATTCCCTATATTACTAAGATCTGCCACCGTGACCCGTTCTCCGGCGGTGTTGTCACGGGAGGCATCGTTACCTGCCGGGATTCCGCGTGGCTGCTGTCATGGACGATCAACCGGCAGCCGCAGTTCCGGGAACAGCCGGAGGGACAGTGCCTCGTCTGGGTATACGGTCTGTTCACCGACAAGCCCGGCAACTTTGTCCGGAAACCGATGCGGGAATGCACGGGGATCGAGATCTGCGAGGAATGGCTGTATCATCTTGGCGTACCGACCGATGAGATCGAGGATCTCGCACGGTACAGCTGCAATACGGTTCCGGTCATGATGCCCTATGTAACAGCATTTTTCATGCCGCGTGAGGCGGGAGACAGACCAGATGTCGTTCCGAAGGGAGCTGTCAATTTTGCCTTCCTCGGACAGTTTGCCGAAACAAAGCGGGATACCATCTTTACAACGGAATACTCGATCCGTACCGGCATGGAGGCAGTCTATACGCTGCTGAATGTGGACAGAGCCGTCCCGGAGGTCTGGGGCAGCACCTACGATGTCCGCGATCTGTTGAATGCCACGATCGCGCTGCGTGACGGCAGACCGCTGACAGAGGATATGCCCTTCCTCCCGGACAAGGCATTCGGCGCTGTGCTGCGGAGGATCCGGGGAACGGATATTGAGAAGCTCCTTGTGCGGTATCACGTCATTGCCCCCATTCCCAAATCGGAGCAGCCGCCCGAAACAAACCGTCAGCGGCGGCAGAAGAACCGCCGGAAAGCAGCCGGGATCGCTGCGGCTGCCGGTATCGCCGCAGGCACGGCAGCAGTCATCCGGCACAAGAAAAAATAGGAAAAAACCTCCTGCAAACTATTGACCAGCGGTCATTTTTATGGTATACTATAGACAGGGAAGGCACGCTTTGCCAGCTCCCGGTACAGATAATAATACCAGATGCAGGAGGGGATCCACATGGCAGGATTGACAAAGAAAGCGATCAAGCAGTCTGTTCTGAAGCTGCTGAACGAAAAGCCGGTCAGCAAGATCACAGTCAAGGACATTGTGGAGGACTGCGGCATCAACCGCAATTCCTTCTACTATCACTATGCCGATCTGCCGACACTCATCGAGGAGATCATCAACGAGGAGGCAGACAGGATCATCCGGGAGCACGCCGAGATCACCTCGCTCGAGGAGTGTCTGGAGGTCGCGGTCAGCTTTGCGCTTCGGAACAAGACTGCTGTCCTGCATATTCACAACTCACAGAACCGGGAGATCTATGAGACCTATCTCTGGAAGGTCTGTGACCATGCTGTGCGCACCTATATCGAACAGGCTTTTGCGAATACACCGCTGTCACAGGGGGACAGGGAGATCCTCATCCGCTACCATAAGTGCGAGGGATTCGGACAGATCATCGACTGGCTGAATCACGGGATGCGCACGGATATTATGGCGGATTTCCGCCGTATCTGTGAACTCCGGCGCGGCACGGCGGCAGAGCTGCTCGACAAGCTGCGCTGACCAAAAAGGAGGTGCATGGATGAAGCAACACCATGTACTGCAAACCGCGAAAATTGGATATATCGTCATTTCGGCGCTGCTGTGTCTGCTTGGTGCTGCACTGATCGTCCTGCCGGCGCTTTCGGCGGTTCTGATCGGTCGGGTGCTCGGCATCATGCTGATCGTATTCGGTATCGTGAAGCTGATCGGGTATTTCTCAAAGGACATCTATCAGCTTGTATTTCAGTTTGATCTGGCACTGGGCATTCTGCTGATGGTGCTCGGCAGTATCCTGCTGTGCCGACCGGGCAATGTGCTGCATCTGCTGTGTGTCGGCATCGGGATCTATACGCTGACGGACGGACTTCTGAAAATACAGATCGCACTGGATGCCCGGCGGTTCGGCTTAGAACGCTGGTGGCTCATTCTGACTGCCGCGATCATAACGGGCATCTTCGGACTGATACTGGTGTTCCGTCCGGATGTCGGGACGGAGGTCATCACGGTACTGTTTGGCATTTCGATGCTGTTTGAGGGGATCCTAAATCTTGTTTCCGTTCTGACAGCAGTCAAGGTCATTCGCCGGAGCACAGCACCGAAGGATGTGATCGAGGTATCCATCAAACAGCAGAAATAAAAGAAACACCGCACTGTTACTCCAAACAGTGCGGTGTTTCATCAGCGTACGACCGATGTGACAAATGCGGATGCGCTCCTAAGATCGCTCCGGTCGGGATGGCTGATACCGGTATTGAATACAGCCTTGATCTGTTCCGCATCCCGGTGGATCAGCTGCAGCACCTTGGTACGGTACAGCTCTGTGGTTTTTCCCTGACAGAGAAACATCCCCCGGTAGCGGCAGGAGCCCGGCAGCCAGTCCAGCATGATCCTCTCGATCTGGGACTTGTAATACTGTGTCGGCTCAAGTCCGCAGGATGCGAAAACCGCGATCTGCGCATCATGCAGCTGACTCAGCAGCAGTCTGATCTCCCGGTCACAGGAATGATTGTGAACGGGAAACCCGATGAAATAACAGTCAGCCCTCGGAATCTGCATGAGGTCGGCAATATCGCACAGATCGGTATACTCCCCCGGCAGTGCATGAAAGATCCGCTCGGCAAGCGCACGGGTATTTCCTGTCTGTGATGTGTAAAGTACGGCATAGCGCATGATGGGCACCTCCTTGTTTTGATACCTTTATCATACAGGATTTGTCGTGCTTTTGCAATATACAGATCGGGGGGAATGTCTGAAAAGGGTATAGGCAGCGATGAGCTTGAAAGAGTCAATACCGACCATTGCTTTTTTCTCTAAGACATCATATCTAAAAATAGGTTATATCAAGGAGAGATACCTGTAAACATCTCCTGATAAGACACCCCCGTAAACTCCCTCAAAAAGTCCATATCCGAGAAATTAAGCCCATAATTCTGCGACTTATCCCGATTTTCCTTTCCCGTGTAGAGGTAATCCAGCTTCTTCTGGTCGAGGTGTTCCGTTCGGAGTGCTTCACGGTCGAAGCCTTTTTCTTTCAGATGATACAGCACGATGCGGGAGAGCTGCACCTGTACGATGCGGTAGCTGTCCGTATCGGCACAGTGGTCGAGGATGCCAAGAATATCGAAGATGGTTTCTGTCGCTTTGAGGTTGTCGGGATTGTATTCGGCTTCAGGAATATACTCGATATATCGGTCGTTATTCAAAAATTGGACGGTGCAGTTTACATACGGAATGATCTTGAGCTGCGTTTTCAGACTGATCTCGCTCCCCCTCCGCAGGCTCACAGGCTCACCCAACGCTGTGCAAGCGAGCTGACGGATTTGAAGATGCTCCGCTTCTTCTTCGGGTTCGGGGTAAGGGGCGTATCGTCCTCGTTGGTGAAATAGTCCTCCGGATAATCGAAATAATCGGCGATCTTCCGTATCATTTCATGATTCGGCATCCCATCATTCACCCATTTGGTGACGGTCGCTGCTGAAATGCCCAGCTCTGCCGCCACTGCCCTCGGTCGGAGACCTCGTTCCTTGCAGACTTCATTGTATTTTCTCCAAAAAGTAGTCATACTGATACCTCCTGTTTGTGCAATCCGTAGATTATCATTCCGACCTTGTGATTTGCTGTTGACAAATGCTACTTCGGTAGCATATAATATATTTCAGAGATTAGATTTCATCTTTTCTTTGCTTATTATAGCACAACAGAACCGTTTTGTCAAGAGAAAAACAAATACAAAACGAAAAGAGAGGAAACAATAGTATGAATGAAATCCAATGGAGCGAACCCAAACCGTTCCGCACTGGGGCAGGAGCACTCATGCAATTCCCCATAGGCGCACTGCCGCCTGTCCTGCGGAACATGGCACAGGCGATCTCGGTGACGACCTCCACCGATGTGGGAATGGCAGGAACAGCAATGCTCTCGGCGGTCGGCTACTGCTTCACAGGGCTATATCGGCTTGCAGGAAAGCCCGATCACACCGAACCGCCTGTACTGTATTCACTCATCATCGCACAGCCCTCCGAACGGAAATCGCCTGTGATGCACTTCATCAAAGCTCCGTTCACCAGCTTTGAAAACAAGTACAACGAGGAGCATAAGCAGGAGATATATCAGGCTCAACAGGAGAAAAAAGCCTTGTTTGTGCGGATCACAGCGATGGAGAAAGCAAAAGAGCCTGACCCGGCAGCCATTGCGAAACTGCGGATACAGGCTGACAACATCCGAGGGGACAACCCTATCCGCATTGCTGTGGATGATATTACCCCGGAATCGCTTGCGGTCGAGCTTTCTGCGAACGGTACTTTGCTGATGATCTCGGACGAGGCAGGGATGCTCACCAACTTCAACGGCAAGTACAGCAATGTCCCGAATTTAGACCTATTGCTCAAAGCGTGGAACGGGGAGCAGTACATCAATGACAGGGCAACCAAAGGACGCTCAAAAATTGACCGTCCCTATCTCTCCGTCACATTGGCAGGGCAGCCGTATATCTGGGATAACATGGTGGCTGACAATATCTTCCGTTCGAGTGGCTTGCTTGCGCGTTTTATTCTCTGCTTCTGCTTTGCGAAAAGCAATATTGGAAACCGCCGCTATGATACCGCTTCTGTTCCTCCTGCTTTCAAAGAAAGCTACCATGCTCTCATCCATCAGCTTTCGGTGATGCTCCATAAAGAAGTATCTCACCAAATCGAAAGACAAACAGGCAGGCTATGAGCAGGCAGATACTTCTTTTTTGAGGTATCTGCCCTTGCTTTTTCTTTCCAGATATGCTAAAATGAATACAACACTTACCAGTGAGGTAGCATTATGAAACATATTACAATTATTGAGGACGATATAGGTTTGAATAACGGCATTGCCCTTGCACTGAAACAGGAAGATATTACATTCTTTCAGCTTTACAGGCTTGGTGATTTCCAGCCATCTGAACCGACTGACCTCATTATTCTTGATATCAATCTTCCGGACGGCAACGGCTTTGATTTTCTGCGAAAGCTACGTCAGAACTCTGATGTACCTGTTATCATTCTTACGGCAAATGATCTCGAAACTGATGAGGTCACGGGGCTGGAACTTGGTGCAGATGACTACATCACAAAGCCGTTCAGCCTGATGGTGCTTCGTGCAAGGATCGACAAGGTGCTGAAAAAATCCAACAGCTCTGTAAATAACGTCTATACAGATGATACCTACTCTTTTGATTTTGATAAAATGGAGTTCTCCGTGGATGGTTCATCTGTTGAACTCAGCAAAACTGAACAGAAGTTGTTAAGGCTTTTAATACAGAACAAAGGTCAGACGCTTACAAGAGATTATCTCGTTGATCGGATATGGACGGATGGAGCAGACTATGTAGACGAAAATGCACTGTCCGTAACAGTGGGCAGACTTCGGAAAAAGCTGAATGCCACTAACCAAATTAAAACCATCTACGGGATAGGCTATGTGTGGAGGTCGGAATGATGTTTACTGACAAAAAACTGCTTGCACATCTTGATAAAATGCTGGAGGACGGCATAAACGGGACGTTTTCTGAATCCGTCTATGACGAGACACAGCTCTCAAAACTGGAATCTAAATGGCTGCGGTATCTCACTTCTTCAAAGCTATCCGCACAGAAAACAGCGCAGGAACGGAAAAAGCTTCAAGAACTGGTTTCGGATATTTCTCATCAGACCAAGACACCGCTTTCCAATATTCTGCTGTACACACAGCTTTTGCAGGAACAGGATATTGACGAACAGAGCCGACAGCTTGTAGATGAGATTCGACAGCAATCTGAAAAACTTGAATTTCTGATACAATCCCTTGTGAAGACCTCTCGTCTGGAAACCGGTACATTTCAGCTTGCACCGTTGGAAAACAACATTGACAGAATGATTGAATCGGTAATCGAACAGATCACTCCGAAAGCCGAAAGCAAACAAATCAAGATCATGTACTCTTCCCAAAGTCATACAGCGAAATTTGACATCAAATGGACGCAGGAGGCACTTTTTAATATTCTGGATAATGCGGTGAAATACTCGCCCCGAAACAGCGTGATAAAAATAACAGTCGATGCCTATGAAATGTTCGCTTGTGTCTCCGTTGCAGATCAGGGGATAGGTATACCGGCGGAGGAATTGCCGTGCATTTTCAGGAGATTTTACCGTGGTCAGAATGTCAGGGAACAGAACGGCGTGGGTATCGGTCTATATCTATGCCGCCAGATCATCGAGGGACAGAGCGGATATATCACTGCGGAATCAAATGGTAAGGGTGCAGTTTTCAAAATCTTTCTGCCAAAGTGAATTCTGTCAAAACTGTTAGATTTCAGACAGATTCTCGAAAGAATCTTATGCTATGATAAGTGCAGTGAAAGAAATTCACTGCATTTTTTGTGAGGTGATACAATGGAAGTATTGAAAACAGAAGCATTGACCAAAATCTACGGCGAGGGTGAGAGCAAAGTCACGGCGCTCGACAATGCAAATTTGAGCGTCAGACAGGGCGAATTTGCAGCGATCGTCGGAACATCAGGCAGCGGTAAATCGACGCTCCTGCATATGCTCGGCGGACTTGACAGACCGACATCAGGAAAGGTGTATGTGGAAGGTAAGGACATTTTTACGTTGAAAGATGAAGCACTTACCATATTCCGCAGACGCAAGATCGGTTTTGTGTTTCAGTCGTTCAACCTTGTGCCAACACTGAATGTATATGAAAATATCGTGTTTCCGATACAACTTGACGGAAATGATGTTGACGATAAATTTGTGAACGAGGTCATTGGGATACTTGGTCTTGCTGATATGCAGAACCGTCTGCCGAATCAGCTTTCGGGCGGTCAACAGCAAAGAGTAGCCATTGCAAGAGCATTAGCTGCCAAGCCAGCCATTGTCCTTGCAGATGAGCCTACGGGAAATCTCGACAGCAAGACCTCGCAGGACGTTCTCAGCCTGCTGAAAGTCACAGGACAGAAGTTCAGCCAGACTATCGTGATGATAACCCACAATGAAGCGATAGCGCAAATGGCGGACAGAATCATCCGCATCGAAGACGGTCATATCATCAAGGGCGGTGAGCCAAATGACTAAGGTGAGCAACAAAAAGGTGATCAGCCGCCTTGCGTTTCGTGAACTGAGATCAAACCGCAGAATGAACATTGTGGTGATTCTTTCTATTGTGCTGACCTGTGTCTTGTTCACGGCGCTGACCTCTATCGGTGGGAGTCTGATAAATGGCACACAGCAGGAAACGATGCGGCAGGTCGGCGGTGACAGAATGGCAGGTCTAAAATGCGTTCTGCCGGAAGATTACGAAAAAGTATGCGAGGACAGCACAACCTGTGATGTCGTTTACCGTGTCATTGTCGGCAATGCTGTAAATGACGCTTTCAAGAATTTCTCTGTCGAGATCAACTATGCAGGTGATGAAAATGCAGCAAAAGCTTCATTTTGTAATCAGACAACCGGCAAACTTCCTGAAAACTATGATGAAATAGCAGTCAGTACGCTTGTACTTGATGCACTGGGGCTTCCGCATGAACTGGGAACGGTCGTGCCTGTAACGCTGAATGTGGACGGTGAAGTATCGGAGCATGAATTCAAATTATGCGGATACTGGCAGGGCGAAAAGGTCGCTATGGCGCAGGAATGTTGGGTATCAAAAGCCTTTGCGGACAAATATGCCCCTACTCCGACAAAGCAATTCAACACGCTGGAACACCCAGTCTACGCAGGCTACTGGCAGGTAGATTTCAACTATGCAAACAGCTGGGACATCGAGGGGAAGACTAATGCTCTGATAAGCAGACTATACGGTAACAGCGAAAATGCTCCTGATGTCGGCATCAACTGGGCATACACTACAAGCAATGCAGACAGTGGTATGGTTGTGGGCGGTATTGTGATGATACTTGTGATCTTTGCTGCAGGGTATCTGATTATTTATAATATTTTCTATATCAACATTTCAGCAAATATCCGCAGTTATGGTCTGCTCAAAACGATTGGAACGACCTCAATGCAGATACGGCGAATGGTGAGGGTGCAGGCGGCAGTGTATTGTGTGATAGGTATCCCATTTGGGCTTATTATCGGCATATTGTCCGGCAAAATCTTATTTAAGGCTATTATGGTTACAATGAATATCTATTCAGCAGCGAGTTATGCGATCAGTGTGAAGCTGCTCGTGATGATATGCCTTGCATCAACGGCGTTTACATTTTTGACAGTTATGATAAGCTGCCGAAAGCCTTGCAAGATCGCCGGAAGTGTTTCACCGATTGAAGCACTCCGATACAATGAAACGAATATCAATGCAAAGAAAAGAGACAAGAAAACAAGAACCATCTCGCCACTTTCAGTTGCAAGAAACAATATGCTGCGCAGCAGAAAGAAAACAATTGTTGTCGTGTTATCGCTGACATTGAGTATGGTGCTTGTAAATACGCTATTCACGGTGCTGAGGGGCGTTGATATGGATAAATATGTCAGCGCACAAATTGTCGGAGATTTTATCATCATGCACGATAAAGTTTCGACTTTGAATTACGACGATCAGCACGCATTGATAACTCCCGAGCAGCTTGAATACCTGAATACCATAGACGGCGTCAGACAGGTAAGTCCGATATACTTCCGGCGGGGAAAGCTCGTATTTCATGAAGAGCCGCTCGAAAGGCTAAATACCCTCTGCGATAAATATGCCGATACAGACGAGCATGGATCATTAACGAACGCAAAGGATAACGGCACCATTCCTACGGATATATACGGTGTCACCGACGATGTGCTGAACGTACTTGAACCGGCAGATGGCAAGATCGACCCGACAAAATGGCAGAGTGGGAAATATGCCATTGTCAATACCTATTACCTCGGTGCAGAAGATGAAAAGGGCGAGCCGCTTTATTCTGTCGGCGATACGCTGACCCTCAGTTCAATGAAAGGCATGGACGAGGATACAACAAAGGATTTTGAGGTCATGGCGCTTTGCGAAATGCCTTATGCGATCAGCACTCAAAGCTACTACCTATTCGGCGGACAGGTCATCATACCCGAAAGCACGTATTCTGAAATGACCGATAACCGCAATGCTATGTCAGTGATGATGAATGCTGAGGAAAACTGCTTTGACGATGTTGATAAGCAGATACGCTATATGACAGACAGAAGCGATTCACAGGTCATTGTGAAAAGCAAGCAGACCTATCTTGAAGAATTCAGCGATTTTACCAAGATGATAAAGCTGGTCGGTGGTACACTTTCAGGCATTCTTGCACTGATCGGTATCCTCAACTTTGTAAATGCTGTGGTAACAGGCATCATCTCACGAAAGAGAGAGCTTGCTATGATGAATGCCGTGGGCATGACCGGCGGACAGCTAAAGAAAATGCTCATGTGGGAGGGCGTTCACTATGCTGCGCTGACAGCAGTATGCTCGGTTATTATCGGGTTTCTGCTTGATAATGTTGTTGTGAAAAGCATCACCGGAGACTTGTTCTTTTTCACACATCATTTCACATTTATGCCGATACTTATCTGCGTTCCGATATTGCTTTTGTTATCGGCAGTGATACCTTCCGTTGCCTATCAGACAATATGCAGAGATAGTGTTGTGAACAGACTCAGGGAAAACTAAATAAGTGGATACAATGCAGGCTGTCACTTTTTGGGGTGACTGCCTGTGTTGTTTTTTGTGTATACGTTCCTTTTATAACCGCAAGAAGTTATGGTTACCATTTGTGATTGCTTAAAAGGCGTTCATCATTCAAGTGTGTCTTTCTTTCTCTGCTGAGTGAGCTTCTTCTGTCTGTATTTCTCACGCTCATGCCTGTTATGTTCTTCGTTTATATAGTTTCTGACTTGTCGGGTGTACTTCTTCGCCGTTTCACGCTTGGTGAGGAATGCGGTATGCTCGACATTAAGCCTATTCCACTTCGATTTCAGCTTGTTGGACTTCTCCAAAAGGTCAAGCATTGTCGGCTGTTTGCCGTCAACAGCATATTTCTTGATATGCTCCCTGATGTACTTGACCGTCTGCTCATAGTCCTCGATAGTGGCGGAATTTTTCTTCTTGAAACGGCTCTGCGCCCAGCCCGATTTGCCCTGATACTCCTTGTACACAGGCTCCAGCTCATCACGGTGCTTCATCTTTGCAATGAGAGTGTCGATAGCTGTAAACTTCTTTTTCAGGTCGGCAAGCTCAGTTGTGTGGTCATCG
>NZ_CACWPP010000146.1 GCF_902762735.1 uncultured Ruminococcus sp. | reverse complement strand
AGAACATACTGCTCTGTATTCGGGTACTTGAACCACACATGGCGGAACTCAAACTCATACTCGTTGTCATTGCGCTTTTCGGTGGGGATAGTGCCTTTGTACTGCTCATCTGGCATTTCAAGGAAATCGAAAACGTCTTTAATGTATGTTGCAGCAATACGGCACATACTGATGTTATCCGAAAAATTAGTAATGCCGCTTGAAATGCGGGTAAACAGCATCACGAAGGCTATCACATCTCCGGGAGAAAGAGTGCCGTACATCGCCCGAAATATAGAATAACCGTACATAATTATTCGAGAGATCAAATTCATCAGTTGCAAGCCGAGATTATATTTGTAGCATTTCTTGTAGGTATCGTATGACAGCTTGATCGTTCTTTGGGTAGAACGCTCCATTTCACCGATAAAAAGCTCCTGCTGCCCATATATGCGTATTTCCTTGCCGCTTCGGTATGACCTTAATGCTTGCCCCAGATAAGCGTCATAGAGCATATTATTGAGATTTTCTTCTTTGTTCTGCTGGATCTCCTCATAGGCTCTGTCAAAACGGGCATTGAATACAAATATCTTTATGACCTCTGAAGCAGTCACAAGAGCTGCCGCTGAAATGAACCCGAGCGGAGAGCAAATAAACCCGACAATTCCGCTTTGCCCGCTTTTGATAAACACAGACGGCAGTATCATTATTACACCGATAATGACAGTAAAAATGTTATATACAAGCCCTGCCGTTATTTCGGGAATACTGCTGACACTATGTCCTCCGAACATATTGTTTACAGTCCGTTCTATACGGCTGTTTGTATCGGGCGATTCAATATGTGAAAAGTCCATACGCATGACCTTTTCATTTATCATATTATTCAGGTTTTGAGAATGTGAAGCCTCGTGACATTGCCGCCTTCGCATTACGGCCTTTGAGGTAATATATGCCAGCATACACAGACCTACATTCAAAGCGGTTATCCTCAGCATCTCATTAAGGCCCTTACCGTCTGCAATTCCGTTTATGATCTGCTGAACTAATACGATAGCAAGATATTCCGATGCAAGATAAAGCATATTATCCAAAACAGCCCTAAGAGTATATCCCTTGTCCGCTTTTTCATTAAGCTTCAATGCCTTGATAACAAGCTTCCGTATCTCCTTATGAGACAGCTTCTTTCTTTTGCTGTCATTCATGTGCTTCCACCTCCCCGTCATTGTAATATGAGCTTTGCAGGTCAAACAGCTCAGCGTACTTTCCCTTCATCGCCATAAGCTCCGAGTGAGTGCCGATCTCAGCTATCTCGCCGTTGTCAAGAAGAATTATCCTGTCACAAAAGCGAGTTGAAGCCAGCCTGTGCGAAATAAACACGCTTGCCTTGCTCTTTGAAAAATCGAAGTGCGGCGGTAGGCTCGTCAAGCAGGAGTATCGGAGCATTTTTGTAAAGTGCTTTAGCAAGCGCCATTTTCTGCTTCTGACCGCCCGAAAGCTCTATCGCATCATCGTACAGATTGCGGACAAGGCGTGTCCGCTCTTTATCGGGCAGGCTTTCTATCTTTTCATAAAGTCCTGCCTGCTTCATGCAGCGAGTGAGCTTTTCCTTGTCCGTCTGTTCATAGCTCACACCCGAAATATTCTCCGCAATGCTTACGGGCAACTCTTGAATATCCTGAAATACCGCTGAAAACAGTGTGAAATATTCATCACGGTTGTAGGCGTTGACAGGCTTTCCGTTCAGCAGGATCTCACCCTCGGTCGGGTCATACAGACCGCACTTCAGCTTGATGAGCGTGGTCTTGCCTGCACCGTTTAAGCCCACAAGTGCCAGACGTTCGCCTTTGCGGAGCGTAAATGACAGATTCCTGATCGTCGGCTTGTCAGCTTTGTAATAAGTATAGCTCACATTCTTAAACTCTATCTCGTAGTCATCGGTGGGCAGTGGTTCGCCCTTGCCACGGTTGGTCTTATCGGGAATATCATAGAATTCTCTTGCGAAGGAAACATTATCGCTCTGCCATTTGAAGCCGCTGTAATGGTCTGCAAGATTATGTACTGTATTGGAGAGCAGGGAGATCGCATTGAAATACAGCACAAAATTTCCTGCACCGATACTTCCCGTAAACGCCCGATAGACCACATATCCGTAAGAACACAGATAGCCTGTCCACAAAACGATCTGCTCCAATACATCATGACGGAATACCCATTCGTCCTGCTGTTCATACCAGCCGAGACGGTTTTCAAAGGAGCGTTTCATTGCCTGCCTGAAATAATGGGGCAGATTGAATATACGCACATCTTTTGCGGACTTTATATCTCTCGATGCACCGTTAATATAGTTTATCTGCCGATCAAAACCCTGCCAGTTATCAGACATATTCCATATCCAATCCATCTTGTGAATGTTGATCCTGTAACTCAGATAACTGGGAACGGCAACAAACAACAGCATGATAGGATTCAAGTAAGCGAGTATTCCTCCAAGTGCTGCAAACGCAAGAATATCGCCAAGCATGATCTTCATATCACGCAGCATATTATATACGACCTGCTGAGTAGCCGTAAGTGCTTTTTGTGCAGCATCATTTACATTAGTACGCTCCATATTCTCGTAATCGGTGTAAAGGCTTTTTCTCACAAGCTTCATTTGAATATGCCTTGTAAATGCTTTTGCACTGACCCAACTGTTATATCCGTTTACTCTGTTAGACAGCTCTGCAAGCACCCTTTCGCCCACAATCAGAGCGATAACTATTATGCCTATATTAAGCCGGTCATTCTCATTCATCACAAAGTCAACAACATATTTATCAAGAAACATTCCTGCAATACTACAGCCCCTGTCAAAGAAAAAGCCTGTAAATATCGCAAGCACAGTCAGCTTGTCGGTTTTCCACGCTTCGGATACTATATACCGCACATTTTCCCAAAAGCCGTATTTCCGTGCAGCCCGCTCCGCCTTGTATTTCTTCCAGGCCGCTTTTTTCTTCTCTTTGTTGTATTTCTCGATTTTCACTCGGTTCACCGCTTTCACCTCCGACTTTCAGTATATCATAAAAATGACCGTTCGTGTGGATTTCGGAACGAACGGTCAAAATACGGAATGAATGGTCAAAGTTATCCATTTAGTGGTAATAACAGCTCCGTTGCAAACACGCCTTCTTCATACTGCCTGTTGACATATCCGCCGTATTTCTTTGCAATGCGGTCAATGCGAAACAGCCCAAAGCCGTGAGTGCCTGCTTTTGTGGTACGGAATAAGCCTTTGTCACGCACAACGGCAGGAGAGGAATTTTGCACCGAGAGATAAAACTGCCCCTTGAATTTGTCGATATACACCCTGATAAATCGTGCATCTACGGGCAGCTTTTCGCAGGCTTCCATAGCATTGTCAAGCAGATTGCCAAGTATCGAGCATAGCTCCACATCGGTCAAGGCAACACCGTTCGGGATATGTGCCTTGACATTGAGCCGTATGCCTTTCTGTTCTGCAACGGATAGCTTACTGTTCAGCACAGCATCGGCCATAACATTACCTGTCTTGATAGAGGTGTCTGCCTGCGTTAGATCATCTGCCAGATCATCGAGGTACTGTTCCAGCTCGCCGTTATCGCTGTCAAGGCGGTTTTTCATATTCTGAATGTGGTTTCGATAATCGTGCCGCCACTCCTGCATTTGTCGGTACACATTCTGTATTTCGGCGGTCTGCTTTGCGATCAGGTCGCTCTGGAACTCTGCGATACGCTTGTCAACAAGGCGGTAGAACAGCCTTCGGAGGAGAAAAAACAAAGCTATGGCAAATGCCAAAGCACTTATAACGATAATTATTATCAGACTATTTGACATATTTTGAAAATACCTCTGTATATCTGTCTTTCAAGTAGATCACCAATATATCATCATATGTAATTTTTACAGGCTTGTATCTTTTTCCTCTTGCATCAAAATAAGAAAAACGGATGTATTTTTTGCCTATATCTTCGACATTGCCGATATAAAATCCATCAACTGTATCCATTGAGATAGCTGTATGCTCATTAAAGAAATATGTAAAAATGGATGCATAAGAATCCATATCTATCTCAGGAACTTTGATTTCGTCTGTGATACTTTCCTTATGTATTATCTCATTATATTTCTTTCCCTTTGAATCGACTTGACGAATATTTTTTATTGGAATGATCATGAAACCGTTTATCAAAAAATCATTATCATTCGCCGCCAAAACAAATGTATCGTTTCTGCAAAGCGGAATGATATTAAAATATGTATCATCATGTTTGAGATAGCAGTTTATTGAATTACATTTCTCTATGGCTTTACCTATCCTCTTATAGTATTTATCTTTCATTTTGACCTCTCCTTATAATAGCCGATAAATGCCTTGTTGACCGTGTCATACTGTCTGCGTGACAGGGGTATTTTCCTGCCATTATCAAGCGTTACATCAGTTTTTGAAATGCTGCGGACAAAGCCTAAATTCACCACATAGGAACGGTGGCAGGATACGAAGTTCTCACCCAGCTTTTCGGCAGCAGCACTCAGACCACAGGTGCATTCTATTTCTTTTCCGCCCCTTAACGTGATCTGCGTTTTCTTGCCGAATGCTTCAAGATACATAATATCATCGGCATTGATGCACACCGACTCATCACCGCTGGAGAAGATCACTCTGCTGTCAGCCGAGTGGCGGCTCGCGTATCGGTCAAGCACCGCAAAAAGCTTTTCCTTATTCACAGGCTTTAAGAGATAGTGGAGAGCCTCCACATCGTAACCGTCCTGCATGAACTCCGAATAGCCTGTTATGAAAATGATCGGGAGCATATCGCCCTTGCGTCTGAGCTTATGGGCAAGCTCCATTCCGTTCATATCGCCCATTTCTATGTCAAGCAGGAGCAAGTCGCAGGGAGTGTCGGGATAACTGAACAGAAATTGCTCGGCGGAGGTGTATTCGGTTATGATGATATGTTCGTTCCATTCAGTCAGCATAGCTTTCAAGGCGCTGATTTGACTATTATCGTCATCGCATATCGCTGCCCTTATCATCGTTCCTCACTTCTCTCTATCTTTCGCTTTCTTACAATTATAACAGATAGAAGGGGGAAAGTCAATCAGGAAAAAAGATGCTTCATAATATTAAAGAGGAACAGTACCATTTTGACTGTCCCTCTTTTCCATAGCCTGCTTATTTGTCTGTTTATGAGATACTTCTTTATGGAGCATCACCGAACAGCAGGGGCTCTGAGCGCGTATTTAGATGAGGCTTGCCGTGTCAGGCATAAAGGCGAGCATCCCACCCGCGAGGATCTGGAGCAGGAAGCTCGCGGCCCATACTGCGATCGCCACGATCAGGTAGACCTTACCGGACTTCTTCTTACCCTTGGACATGTTCACGATGCCTACGATGATACCTACCAGCGGGATCAGCACCGAAACGATGACGAGGCCGACACTGACCTTGTCCTCCTCCGCCTGGTTGGCGTTGGGGACGTAGGCGTTCGGCGTCACGTTCTGGGTCTGGCCGTACTGGATGTTGCCGGATGCGGTGTTCTCCACCGGCTGGCCACAGTAGGAGCACTGTGTCATGCCCGGCTCGATCTCTGCGCCGCAGCTGCTGCATTTCTGACTCATATCTTATCCTCCTATCTTCCATCCCGTTTCGGGATGTGTCGGGAGCCGACGTTCGGCTCTGTCCTCATTATAGCATAATTTTCAAAGGATGTAAAGAGGAACGCCGAAAAAAGTCGGTCCCCGGCGGCAGATGCTCTGGTCATAGATTGGCAAGAGGCCGCGATACGGACAACGTTCTTTCATGAATGACCACCCTATGTGCGCTGCGACGGACGCGACGAAGCGAGCTTTTTCAACAGACAGTACGGCAGTAGGATCAGGTCGACTGCAAAGCCTGCGGCCCACTTGATGACCGTCAGGACCAGATAGATCGGGATGGACCACTTCGGACTGAGCCCCGTCAGCATCTCCTTCACAAGCGGCAAGTCGAACACGAGTCCTAGCAAGCAGACCGGCATATAGGCCATGAGAAGGCCGAAAGGCGTCATCAGGATCGAGTCCAGATCCAGCTGCGCCACAGGGCAGCCCAGGTACCGTGCCGCCCCGAAGGCGATGAAGGCGGCCGCGAACCCCGCAGGCTCCAGACGGCGGTCGCGTGCGAGAAACAGAACGGACAGCGCTGCCCCCAGCATCAGGAGCTTCGCATCGAATTTGTACTCGACCCCGTCGTGGAAGCCGTGGAGCAGATGGATCGCACTGTAGATCGTACACAAGAGCGGAAAAGCGATGTTCCTTTTCAACGGAACGGTCGGCGCGGCGAACAGGATCAGCACCGCGCTGAGGATGAGGTGGAAGAGCTCGAAGTCCCGGCCCATGCTCCCCTCCCAGAAGGACAGCGGCTCCCAGATCTCCAATAATTGCAGGATCACGGTATTGACCGGCCAGAACACGATCTGATAAACGATCGCCGTCAGCAGGACGCCCAACGCAACACCTTCACAACAGCTTCAAACAGCGTAAATACGCTGTTTTTTCATATGCTAAAAACGACCTCAACGCCGTTTTCATCGCTCACATAGACCACATCGATCATCATGACGGCGATATTATGCTTTTCCTGCACCGTCAGACTATCCCATATTTTCAGCGGCTCCTCCAGCGGTTTCGTGTCGATAGCCTTACGCTTACGGGTTTTGGTCTGGAGCTTTCTTTCAAGAGCCGACTTCTGTTCGTGGAGCTTGCTCACCCTGTCCTGAATGTAGCTGAACAACACATCGTCCGCATCGGCAAGCCTGCCCATTAACTTGTTGATCTCCTCATTGACCTTGATAATTTCTGTTCTCACGGCTTCGCTGTCAGGATCGGGTTTAGTGCTTTCATGCTTTGCGATAACAAGCTGATCGACACGCTTGCACATTTCCCTGAAAACAATATCTTCCACCTGATCGGGCTTTAATTTCGTGGCATAATCGTGGGAACAGCCATTTACTGTTCTTCTGCCGTAATCATAGAAATTCCTGTAAAGCTGTCCGTGCTTACCAGTATTATGATTGATGTGCATCGCATATCCGCAGTTACCGCATTTCATCATTCCAACAAGCCATGAATTGAGTACCAGTCCGTTGTTGTTGAATTTCTGATTATGACTTTTCTTGTCCTGAACTCTCAGCCATGTGTCCGCAGGCACAAGCCCCTCATGATATGCGACTTTGACAAAATATCCCTGTTCACCGCCTGCATGAACGAACAAGCCGTGAATACCGTCATACGCTTCAATATCATCGAGCATTTCATAGCCCTTTGATGAAAAGTAAGCATAGACCTCTTTGTCGGCACGGACATACAGCGGATTTTCAAGAATACGGCTCAGGTGTGACCTGTCCATATTGGAAATACCTGTCTTGGTGCGTGGAGTTGCTCTGGTGACATTGATGTTATTTTCCTTGAAATAATCAATGATTTTCAGGAGCGACATATCGGGATTTTGATACAGGTCATACGCCACACGCACCGCCTCAGCATTCTCCGAGGGAACAAGCACCGAGCCTGTTTTGCCGCCCACCGTTCTTCTTTCGGGAGTATAGCCGAACTGAAC
>NZ_CACWPP010000145.1 GCF_902762735.1 uncultured Ruminococcus sp. | reverse complement strand
AGGGGACGGAGGGTTCAGCACCCGGATCCTTTGGTGCTTCTCTGTTCCTTTGTTCTGATTATATTATAGCACTCCGAATTAGCACTGTCAAGGGGAGAGCGCTAATTTTCACACAAGTTTCATATTTTTGACAGGAATGTCACATTAGCCAACTGAAAAATCTCTCAGTGAGAATGGAGAAATGCGTCCTGTGCTGATTGACTATTATTGCAGATTATGCTAAAATTAGTACAGCTTTTAAAAGCATACTAACGGACAGACAAAGGTATAGCTTACTCAAAGCTGTCCTCTTAAAGAAGCAGATGCTTCCCAATCGAAAGCATCTGCTTTTTGTTATGTTATAGAATCAAGCGGTATCTGTTCTGACTCCCATGTGCTGTCGGCGTGAATGGTAATCAGTTCAGCACCACGCTGTTTTGTCTCTTTTTCAATGCCTGGCATTGCGAGGTAGTCGATGCTCATGCCGTAGGTCAGGCGGATACCCTTGTACTCGATAGACGCATTATTGTAGTGGTCGTGACCGCAGAAGAATCCCGTCGTGCTGCCAAGCTCAAGAGCTGTGTCGAACATCTTGCTGGGGTAGTCGGAACAGCACACAAGATCGTTGGTGATACCACCGTGGTCGCCGGGGTTTTCACCGTAGAAGTATTTCACCTCGTCGCTGCCGTCCAGATAAAGCTCCGTCGCAGTCTTGTACTCCTGCAAGGGGATATGGAAGAACACCATTGAATTTACCGTGTGACCTGCCTCAGCGTTCATGCGCCTGACCTCGTCGGCGTACCAGTCCACCTGATCGTCGTGGATATAGTCATAGACGTTGATGCCCTCGCCCGTGTAGGCATTTGAGTCTATCATGAAAATTCCCGTGTTCAGCGTGCCGTCGGAGTTTCTTATCTCAATAAGCTGATTGTTTCTGCCCATGACATCGGGCTGGGTGTATGGATAGAGCAGATTGCCCGAAGTCTTGAAAGACAGCGACTTGTATACCTCATTCAGCTCCTGCTTGTTTGCAGATGCAAGCGACTCGGTATCGTGGTTGCCGTAGGTGAAAGCCCACGGAATGCCCGTATTCCGCATAAATGCCGCAAACTGTTCGACTGGGGCTGTGTTGTTGAGCGACATTGACATGATACCCAGCGGAAAACACAGATCGCCAGTCACCACCACGAGGTCCGGGTGGGTATGCTCGATCTCCGCATAGCAAGCCTTCAGCGCCTTTATATCCTTGCGGTAGGAGTACAGACTTCCGCCAATGTGAATGTCGGTCAGGTGGAGTATCTTGAAATCGTCTGTGGTTTTGGTTATGGTGTAAACTCCCGTTTCGTCATTATACTCTATCTTGTGAGTGTTATGCTCGACAACGGGAACGGAATTGATGTAGCTTTGCGTGTACCATGTGTCCTGCTGCAAGACCATAAATCCCGATACCGCAACTGCAACAGCCGTATAAACAGCTATTCTCGGCTTGTTGATAACGATATTTCTGAATGTGACCTTGCGTCTTAATGTGAAATCATAGACTATAACGAGCAGTCCGAAAAGCACGCCTGCTGCTAAAAAGACATTTCCGGGATAAACAATGTCCTTGCTCCTGATGACCGTAAATGCGGTCACGGCAAGCCAGTAGACAGCCGAAAAAATCGTAATGCCTATGATGTGCTTTTTGTACTTGTCCTTATCGGGAATGTTTATCCTCCGCCTTATCATTCTGAGGGAGAGGATATTCTTTATCAGCAGAAAGACGGGTATCTCGATAACGATGCTGTTATTGAAGAAGTTTTCCGCAAATTCAGCCGACTTTGAATTGCCGAAGAAGTAAAAGCTCAGCTCCGAAGCCACAAATACGAACACCACCGCATACAGCAGCGCAATACCGTTCAGCAGACGCTTTGCGTATTTGTCACTTCGGGTACGGAGATATTTGTATGAATCGGTATCGTATTTGCTCCCCACGGCGGCTTTCTCGGTTTTCAGATATTTGCGGAACGGAAATGATGCGATAAATAGATCTACTGATATAACAAACACATTTCCAATGACGGCAACAGGCTTTGCTGTGATATTGTAGATGATCCAGAACACTTGCAGCAGCGCAAACACCGCAAATGCCGAAGTGAAATATATCCTCAGACGCTGTTTCCATATCTCCTTTTTCAGCGGACGAATATCAACGGCCTGCGTTTCGCCCCGCCATTTTTCCGCACTGTCCGCAGGATAGCCTGCAAGCTCTGCCATTTGCGAGAGTTTGCCGTATCTGCCGAGCAGCTCCTCCAAAGCCTCGTCCTCGTGGCGGTCAGCCTTTATCTTGTCAAACTCCGAATTCAGAGCAGTTTCAATTTTCTCCTGTGCCTGCGTGACCTCCTCGGAATAAGGAATGTCATCAAACATCATATCAACGACCGCTTTGATCTTGCGGTTTGGTGCAGTCTGTTCAGTTTCCCTTTTTATCAGCTTCATTCGCACTCTTCCTTTCTTTGAATTTTTCAAACAGCTTCATGCTCTTTGCTTTCGCGATACTCACACATTTTCGTATCAATTCAAGTATCAGCAGCATTACCGCCGTGATAAATGCCCCGAACAATATCCCAAAGATAACAGCTATCACACGGCTCTCGGTCAGGGGATAAAACTGCTTGTAGATCTCGATACCGCTGAGTATACCCGTGATAAATGCAATATATATCTTAAAGCCACGCCTTATCTTAAAAAAGACGCTGACTGCTTTTTTAGACCTGTCTATTGCTTTTTTCTTGTCCATAGGCATTGTCCTTCCCTTTTTTATAATTATAGCAGATTTTTCTAATCAGTGTCAAGCTGACAAAAGAGCCGAGGAATTGACGAAAACCGCCGTATATGCTATAATTATAAGAGGTAAGGCTCAAAACCTAAAGAAAATTTTATACTTTTCTGAGCCGTCTTTATAGGTTTATCTGTTACGATAAATGGGATATGTCTACTGTGGCAACCACAGAAGGCATATCCCTGTTTTATTTCTATGTATAGAAAACCCCAAACCAGAAATTTCATTGGGTTTGGGGTATGTGTATGGTTTTTGCAGATCAAAGTTCCCGCAGGGTAAACTCATTTTTATGAAAATCCAACATTCCTTCGTTCCGCAGCCTGCTTAGCTCGTTGGACATAGCACTTCGGTCTACTGAAAGAAAATCCGCAAGCTGTTGTCGGTTAAATGGAATAGAGAATGAATTGCTGTTATGACGTTTTGCTTCATCTGAAAGGTAGGACAGCAGTTTTTCTCTTGTGGAACGCTGAGACATATAGCTGATTTTTTGTACAAGGCTTTTATTCTTATCTGAAATCGTGTAAAATATATTTTTTATCAGCTGAGTGTGAAAGGGGCAAGCAGAGGAACACACGGTCAGTATTCGGTCTATATCAAAAAAGAGGACTACGCTTTCTTCGATAGCAACAACATCGTTCATCAAAGTTCCACTGTTTGGTACAATATAAGCTTCTCCAAACATTTCTCCGGGACGTATCTCATTCAATATATTCAGGTTGCCCCAATAATCCTCTTTCTGAATGTGAAGTCTGCCCACAGCAAGGATCATCAAACTGCGGATATACTCACCTTGCCGAAAGGCATACTCTCCCTTGTTATACTCCCGAACCTGAGCGTTCAGACAATGGAGCATAGATAGAATGTCATTTTCCCCAACGCCGGAGAACAGCTTTGTTCTTTTCAAAAGAGCTGCATATTTTTTCATAAAATCCCTGCTTTCGTTGTAAATACAACAGAATTTTTTCTTCTATTGTACTATAATATCATTAGAAAGTCAAGAACCACAGTAACTTTTTTGACAAATGTTTTGAAAAAATATAAGGAGGCAGAACGTATGGATAAGCCAATGCGCAGATCTGATCGGCAGCTGACAGATGAAGAAACACTTCAACTGTTCCGTGATGCGGAATACGGTGTGCTGTCAGTAACAGATGAAAACAATATGCCTTATGGTGTTCCTATGAGCTTCGCACTAAGTGATAATGTGATTTATTTTCATTGCAGTGCAGCGGGCGGCAAACGAATATCCGGCATCTATGATGAGGACAAGCTGCCGACTTTTATTGGATTGCCGGAGGATCAGGTCTTGACTGCTATCATCGCGCTGGGTTATGCAGCGGATACACCTGATAGCCCGAAACGCAAAGGTGTGGACAAATTATTGAGGTACATTTGAGGGGCGAAACCAAGAAAACGGAAAGCGGTGTCACATTATGGCAAAGATCATCAACTTAAAGAAAACAGTACACGATCTTGTTAAGGAATATCCGGAGGTCAAGAATATCATGCTTGAACTCGGCTTTACGGAGATCACAAAGCCAGCAAAGCTGCAAACACTCGGCACAGTCATGACTATTCCAAAGGGTGCAGGAATGATGAAAATTCCTATGGAGACTGTCATTAAGGCTTTTGCAGAAAAGGGCTTTGAGGTCATCGGTGCTGATGAGGTATCGGCAGAAAAAGCGGAAAGCGATGAGCCTGTAACAAGCCCTGTTGCTGATGAGGATATACGCATTGCTCTGCTGAAAAGCTATCTTGTACGTTTGGGACGCGGCGAGGATCTGGAAACCGTCCGTGCTGAATTTGTGGAGAATTTCAGCGATGTTGAAGAAAGTGAGATCATGAAAGCGGAGCAGGCTCTTATCAAGGAGGGTACGCCTATCTCCGAGGTGCAGCGGCTCTGCGATGTTCATTCGGCGCTGTTTCACGGTGCTACCCGTGAGGAACAGATCGCTAATGCAGAACGTGCTGTGGAGGAATCCTTGAAAAGAGAGCAGCAGCCCTCGTGGCAGGAGGTCAGGGCAAAGGGTAAGCCGAAGGAGGCATATACCGATAAGCAGGAGCGTGCCGATCAGCTTGCAAAGGTCAAGGGACACCCGCTTTACACGTTCACACAGGAAAACAATGCTCTTGCAAAGCTGATAAACGTGCTGAAAGATAAGCTCGACAGCGGTGATGTTGTTTCCGCCGAGCTGACCGCACTGCGTGATATTTCGATACACTATGCGAAGAAAGGCGATCTGCTGTATCCGCATCTGAAAGTGAAATATGACATTATCGGACCCTCCGATGTCATGTGGACAGTCGATGATGAGATCAGGGACGAAATTTCTTCTCTCGCAAAGGAAACCGCACTTTCTGCCAATCGGACGGAGCGCCTGAAGGCTGTCCTGAAACGTGCGGAGGAAATGATCTATAAGGAGCAGAATATCCTGTTTCCGATATGTGCGGTGTATTTCACGCTGGAGGAATGGTATGGCATTTACCGGGATTCCAAGGACTATGCAGACTGCTTCAACGTGTCGAATGAGATATGGGAAGAAGCCGAAAATGTTGCTCCTGCCGAAAAGCAAAATGTGGACAATGATGAAATCGTAATGCCCGGCGGTCATATGACAGTAGAGCAGATAACCGCATTGTTCAACACGATACCTATGGAAATCACCTTTGTCGATGCAGACAACATCAACCGCTTTTTCAACGAGGGAGAAAAGGTGTTCAAACGTCCGGGAATGGCGATAGACCGAGAGGTGTTCTCCTGCCACCCGCCAAAGATCGAACAGATGGTAAGAGGTATCATTGACGATTTCCGCAATAACCGCCGTGACTGTGTTCCCGTGTGGATGGACAAGGGCGGCAGAACGATGCTTGTAAGATATATGGCAGTTCGTGACAGGGACGGCAAGTATCTCGGAACAGTGGAGCTTGTGCAGGATATGGAGTTTGCGAAAGAGCATTTTAATTCACAGGAATAAGGATAAGGGCGATACAGATCGTTTCATGTATCGCCTTTCAATATAACAGGAGGTATTATTATGGAACAGAAAATGTTTTGCTATCAGTGTCAGGAAACAGCGGGCTGTAAAGGATGTACAGTTTCGGGAGTATGCGGTAAAAAGCCAGATGTCGCAGCTATGCAGGACTTGCTTGTGTACGTTACAAAGGGATTGTCTGCGGTGACAACTCAGCTCCGTGCAGAGGGAAAGACTGTCGATAAGACTGTTAATCATCTTATCAGCGTGAACCTGTTTATCACGATCACCAATGCAAATTTCGATCTCGACAGCATTACCGCTAAGGTTACTGAAACACTTGCAGTCAAAGAGGAATTGCTCGGACAGGTGCAGAATAAAGAATCACTCCCCGAAGCAGCTCTTTGGAACGGTTCGGACTATGCCGAGAAAGCAAAGACTGTCGGCGTACTTGCAACAGAGAATGAGGATATACGCTCT
>NZ_CACWPP010000144.1 GCF_902762735.1 uncultured Ruminococcus sp. | reverse complement strand
GAATACAACAGCTTGTCAGAGGGTTTTGCACCCCTAAGACCCCGCTTGAAAAATGAAAGAAAAAGTGATATAATAGACAATGAAAATGGGCGAATACTAAGATTTTTGGGGTTTGTCTATGAATGTAAAATCAGACGAAGAACGGAAGTCAAAGGTGCTGAAAGTCCGCTTGAACGACAAGGAGTTTGCCAAGCTGAAACAGTACACGGAGGAAAGCGGACTGCGCTCAATGTCGGAGTACATTTTCAACTCTATTCTTGCCACTCCGATCATCGAGTTGACGGACGAGGAGCTTGCACCCGAAAAGGCAAGATTCAAAGAGATTGCCGACCGCATAAATTCTATCGCCATTCAGGTCAATCAAACGGGGAATATTTATCCCGAAGATTTGCAGAAAATACGTCAGGGAGTTGCCGAAATATCCGCAAGGCTTGCAGAGTATCAGGCAAAGTTGGAACGCTTTGCCGTCACACCGCAGACGTTCAGGGCGATAGTCGATAAGGCTCACAGTCGATAAGGCTCACGAGGACGTGAGAAAATAGGAGAAAAATGCACTGAGGAAAATGCTTGTATTGCTGCGCCCTGCACAAGAATTATTACAATTATTTGTGCAGGGCTGGACTCCGAAAACGGAATAGGCTATAATAATCTTACAATTCTTTTTGGAAGTTCAGGATATGTTAGCAATACCCGAATTGGCAATGCCGAGAACAAGCAAGGTAACAACCGTATGCAATGGTAAGCGTGAGGTCTGGATGGACTACGAAGAAGCCAAGGCATATTTCCTTGAAATGATGATGACTACTGAGGGAGTGCAGCGTGACCGAGCTGAGTGCATTTACATTCAGCTTCTGCACGGGCTTGACGAGTGCAGTGATGAGGACGAATAATCAGCAGGGCGAGTTGTTTCGGCAGCTCGCCCTTGTTATGCCTTCTGGCGAACGGAAATGCCCCTCAGAGCCGTCCGATCTTGCGAAGCGGAAAACTAACCGCCTGAAAAGAAAAGACCTGAGAAGTGCTTGTGTGAGCAGATCTCAGGTCTTTGTGAGTTATTCAGTTCCAATAGAGTATGCTGTCATTATGGCGCGCCCCATAATGCTGAAATGGACTTGTACGGAACGGATTACAGATGTTCCATTAGCCTACGGGCTAAAAACACATAAATTGTATCGCTTATAAATACTGATGAAGCCAATCAGGCATATTAGGATCATCAGTTGCCCATGATTCCACTTCGCTCTCATCAGTTTCCCAATTGTTTTCGTGTCCGTCAAAGAACTTCTGTCTATGGCATTTATACTTAACTACCGTATCGCCTTCAAGATGGTATTCGTACCAGTAGTAGTTCTGCTTGCCATAGCCCTTGTACTCCTGAGTTGTGTAAAATATCATGATAACCACCCTTTCCTGTAATTATTCATAATCATCGTAATCATTATCCATATCGTCACTATCATCTGAACGAAGATCGGGTAATGACATTCCTGAATTAGCACCAATGCAGGTGATAATGACTACTGCCGCCGCCTAAAATGGCAGAGCGGAAATACAGTGATAGCAAAACAGCTATATTTCGGTATATAATGAAAAAAGGGCAGTCAAAACCCTGCTCCTCACAAAATCCTATCAAAAAACAATACCGCCCATGTACCAATCGCAGTACATGGGCGGTCATTCTATCTATTCTGTTAATCGGGTGCATACATCAGTATGCTGACATTAAAAATTCCGTTATGCGTTTCTATCTCCATTGTACCGCCGTATCGCTCAACGATATTCCTGACAGACCTCAGACCAATGCCATGATTTTTCTTTTCAGTGACAGGCAAACCATTCTTGTCAAGAATAAGCCGTCCCTTATAGGCATTATAAATGGAAATAACAAGTGTTTTCGGGGGCAGTAATCCGATCCTGACATTCACGAGCCTGTTGTCGCCTTCAAGCTGTTCAGCCGCCTGAATTGCATTCTCGACAAGATTCCCCATGACCGCACACATATCTGCTTCATCTATCGGCAGCTTGTCTGTGAGGTCAAAAGACCAGCTTAACCACAACATTTCTTGACCTTGCTATATCGTCATAATGATTTGCTATTACATCGAGGGCTTGATTGGTACATATTATCCTGTGAGTCCGATTGACGGTTTCCATGATCGGTGAGAGATACTTTTTTGCTTTTTCGATCTGTCCCTGTTCCAACAACTTGCTGATGTAAACAATATGCTGTCGAAAGTCATGGCGTATCTCACTTGTTTCCTGCAAATACCTCCGTGTCCTGCGGTACTGCTTTTCTTCCATTTGCAGAAGATCATATCCATGCTGTAATTTCGTGGTTTCGGTCATTTTTTTTTCGCAAGCCACCAGAAGATGTGATACAAGAACCACGCAACCGCAGGGATAGAGGGCAGCACCACAAGACATATCATGCGGAGTCTGCCTGTCATGACATTCTCGGCACTGACGGGGTTCATCCAGACAACAGATGCAGTTGTGACGATAGGCGCAATATCCAGTACTTTCCATGCTGATTCAAGTGAATCTGTTTCAAACAGGTCAGGAAATTTTACAAGGAGCGTCCGTGCAAATATTGCGCCGAATACAACGGCTATCCCTAAACAGATAAGCCCCGAACTGACGGTGTACACATGATCAGAGTTATCAAGCTCCATTGGGGCGGTGAGAAATGTGGCGTAGGTGGTGGAAAATCCGCATAACAGCGTGACATTCGCAAAGCAAAACAGCTTTTTCGGTACGGAAAGGGAAAAGCAGAAGTTATATGCTATGAAAAAAGCTATCATAGCCGGAAATACAAATACATTTGATGTGATACCCGTCATGGCACAAAGAATCCCACCGCCGACGATCACGGCTGTCAGCATAATTGCAAGCAATCCGAACAGAAACGGCTTTTTGACTTTTCGGCTGTAATACACGGGCATGATCGCAATGACAGCGGCAGGAACGGTCATGGCAAGCTCTATCATGTAACGTACAGTTAAATTCATATTCATGTGCTAAATCCCTGTCGTAATTTTCTTGCCAGATATATCGTGAATTTTGAAGAAATGTCTTTTCGTCCACGCCTGCGGACAGGATAAGTCGTTTTATCCTGCATAATAATTGTATCTCCCCTGAACTGCAAAGCGTAGTCCATGTTGATAATGATGCCACGGTTGCATTCAAGGAAATTCGGCTCATTCTCCAGAATCGTCTAAAAATTCGAGAACAGCATATTGCTTTCCAATATTTCACCTGTTATCATTTTCACGCTGACAGAATGGTTATTGGAAAGTACAGCAACAATTTCTTCGGAAGCAACATCAATTTCACCACTCGTCAGCCGTATCTTAAAATACTTTTTTTCTGCGAACAGTTTGTTAAGCGTTCTGTCCATGACCTCAGCAAAGGCAGCATATTCAAACGGTTTGCAGAGATAACCTTCGGGAGCAGACGGGAAAGATTCAAATACAAAATCCCGTGTAGAGGACATAAAAATATTACAAATATCCTTATCACCGTTCCGCAGGCGTTTTGCAAGTTCCAGACCGTTCATCTCGCCCATAATGACATCAAGGAACATGATCTGATACTCACCTTTGCGGTAGGCTTTCAAAAAATCCTCGGCATTGTAATAGCGAACGACATTCGCTGTCTTGTGTCGGCCGAGAAAATATTGTTCAATGCACTTCTCAATACGTTCACAGTCAATTTCAAGGTCATCAACAACGGCAATATTCAAGTCCATATACTTCACCTCGTTAAAGCGAAATTCCCTGATATAGATATTATATCATAGGAAAAATGAAAAAACAAGCATTCGGAATGACCGTTCACGCAAATTCTATTGACTTTTCCACTGCGATATGGTAAAATACTAGGAAAGGTTGTAGGGTTTTGTTTACCAAAAATTTACAATTGATCTCTCAAAAGGGGTTGACGGACTATGTTGTGGTATTTCTATCTAAGCAAAAAAGCAACCGGCATAACTGCGCCATTTTCACATTTTTATACGGAAATAGAAGCGTACTCTATGGGATAACTATGTCCCGTGGGGTGCGCTTTTGTGCGTAAAGGAGGTTTTTATGAAGGGAAGAATTTGGAGAAAGGCAATGGCGGCGGCGCTGGCGCTGCTGATCGTGTCGGGAAGTACGCCGCTCAAGCCTGTTGCCGATCTGTTCAGCGGTACGGCGATAACGGCAAGCGCTGCAAGCACAGTTGATGTGCCCGGCAGCGTTGATACATCATCTTTTGAGGTCATCACAGATGTAAAGATACTTGGTGCCGATTCATCAGGTGACATGGAAAAACTTGAAAATAAATATAAGGACTGGGGCTGGAACGTTATCAAGCAAGACCTTAACGATGGTGCAGGCGGCTGGTATATCTATCTGGCATATAAGACAACGACAGTAACGCAGCAGTCTGATCTCAATAATGCGATCAGGGATATTATTATCGTAAACGGTTCTGCCTACGGAGAAAAGACCACGCTTTCAGGGATAACCGATACCACCCTGAGCAGCAACACATCACGCACCTTTTACAAGTGCGAATCTGACGGCGATTTCAGCTCAGAGACCGATCAAGCTTATAAAGGCAATCTGAACCGTGGAACAGGTTCGGGCACTCCCGATCTTTATATGTATTATACTCGTGAAGCCGGAAATGATAACTCTCTCCTGACGAGCTTTTCACTCAGCACATCATCTTCCGGCTCGGCATATTGCTACAATAACTCGGGAATAACTGCTGACCTGAACCCCAGCGGCACTGCTGCCTATCTGCGCCTTAACAGAAAAAGTGTAAGTGCAAGCTATTACGGCTTTACTGCCAATACCGATCTTGTCTACAACGGGGCGGCTCAGGCTCTTGCAAGCCCGAGATCTGCTTATCACGGCACTGTTTACTGGAGCGTGAACGACGGTTCATGGACGACATCTCAGCCCAAGGCGACCAATGCAGGCACTTACACCGTAAAAAGCTATGTAGACGGCGATTTTGGCTTTGGCGATTCTTCTGAGGTCAGCACGACGGTAACTATCGCAAAGTCAGATGCGAACAAGCCGACTGTTGCCATTGACAGCACGATCGAAACAGGCACGACTTATGCTCCGTCGATCGTGGGTATGGCGGCTGACCGCACTGGTGCTGTCACATATCTGTATTCTGATTCGCAAAACGGCGAATATACGTCTGCACAGCCTTCGACAGAGGGTACCTACTGGGTAAAGGCAGAAATCGCAGAGGATAGCAACTATATTGCGTACACCACTGCGCCTGTCAGTTTTCAGATAATCAACAGGAGCAATGTCACGGTATCTGCCAGCGGAAGAGGAACTGTGACACCCGACAAGCTCACCGCTCTGACGGGCGAAACTGTGACGCTGAACATTTCACCTGCCGAAAATTATTTTATCAAGAGCATTACTGTAAACGACGAAGCGCTGAGTCCTGTTGAGGGAGTTTACTCCTTCGTGATGCCCTCGCAGGATGCTGCGGTCACTGCTGAGTTCGCCCAGATCAACAGCGCTGTCGTCTGGAAGAACTGGGACGGCACTGTGCTTGAAACAGACGAAACCGTGGACTACGGCACAACGCCCGAATACAACGGCGATACGCCCACAAAGCCAATGGACGATGACTATATCTACACATTCTCCGGCTGGTCGCCTGCGATCTCGTCGGTAGAGGGCGATATCGAATATACGGCGCAGTTCACAGCGGCTGAACGCACGGGCAAATGCGGCGATAAAGCCTACTGGAGCTTTGACACTGCCACCGGCAAGCTGACGATCTCCGGCACGGGGGCGATGTATGATTATGAGTATAATTATAAGTATAACACTCAGCCGTGGTATAACTATAAGGACAATATCACCTCTGTTGAGATTGAAAAAGGTATCACTTCTATCGGCAATTATGCGTTCTATAAATGCACAAGCCTGACATCAATAACAATACCTGACAGCGTTACAAGCATAGGCGATGATGCGTTCTATAAATGCACAAGCCTGACATCAATAACAATACCTGACAGCGTTACAAGCATAGGCAATGGTGCGTTCTATAACTGCACAAGCCTTACATCAATAGTAATTCCTGCCAAGGTCACAAACATAGTTGCTGATGCGTTCTATAAGTGCACAAATATCACTGATGTTTACTGCTATGCTGACCCTGATAAACTGACATGGAACGAGGACAGTTGTGATGATTTCATAAGTAACCCGAAACATACCACCGTCTGCCACGTTCCTGCCGAGTATATTGATTATTATAATACAAAGTTCGGCAGCAGCGTAAATGTCACATTCAAGGCGATCAACCCCTCCGGTGAATGCGGAGAGAATGCAGCATGGGAGCTTGACCTTGACACCGGCAAGCTGACTATCTCCGGCACAGGGGCTATGTATGATTATAGCTATAACACTCAGCCGTGGTATAACTATAAGGACAATATCACCTCTGTTGAAATTGAAAACGACATCACTTCTATCGGCAATTATGCGTTCTCTGACTGCACAAGCCTTACATCAATAGTAATTCCTGCCAAGGTCACAAACATAGGTGCTGATGCGTTTCGGAGATGCACAAGCCTGACATCAATAGTAATTCCTGCCAAGGTCACAAACATAGGTGCTGATGCGTTCCATAATTGCACAAGCCTGACATCAATAACAATACCCGACAGCGTTACAAGCATAGGCGATGGTGTGTTCTATGAATGCACAAACCTTGAATCAATAACAATACCCGACAGCGTTACAAGCATAGGCGCTTCTGCGTTCCTGCATTGCACAAGCCTGACATCAATAACAATACCCGACAGCGTTACAAGCATAGG
>NZ_CACWPP010000143.1 GCF_902762735.1 uncultured Ruminococcus sp. | reverse complement strand
ATTTACTTGTTTTTTTGCTGTTTTTGACAGATATTGGCTGTTCACAGCATGATTTAACCCCATATCCGAGGAGGATATGGGGTTTTGAGACAGACTGATTTTTCCCCCGCCGCAGGCGGGGGAAAAATATGGGGCGCTCAATTATCCTTTTGTTTACCGCATTTTTACTTGGTATGCTAAAGGGATAGTCATATTACATATTGGAAATGCATGTCAGCTCCCGAGCATGACAAGTACATCAGCTTGCCGCACAAGGACTGTGCCAACAGCATAAATAAGGAGTTCATTATCTTTGCGGCTAGTTAAGAAATAAGCCATCAGCCTCTGATAACGAACTTTAAATATGACTAAACTGTAACAGCACAGCCGTGACAAGCAAAATCACTTGTCATATATCCCAACATAAAAAACCGCCCGCTTTTCAGCGAACGGCAAAACATTATTCCTGACTGCTGCTGAGATCATGGGTAACTATGGGCGCACCATACTCTTTTTCCAGCACATCTTCCAGGGACGTATGCACCATATATGTCCCAAAAGAGATAAGCATTATCAGCAGACCTATGACAAGCGCCAGAACAGGTCTGAACAGCTTGACTTTTTTCTTTTCACCACTCACCGCACACGCCTCCGTAAATAAATTATAATTATTATACACCATTTGAAATGATTTTGCAAGACCTCCCGACTAATTATTCAAAAACTACCGTAAAAATCAGTGAACCAAAGCTATTTAGACAAATTTATGCATCAATGTTTGTATAAATTTACAAAATCACTATTGCAAATAAAAGCAAGGGGGTGTATAATAAATTATAAAGTAATTTGACACCCATAATACAGCAATACAGATACTTTTATGAAATGAGGACAGATCATGTGTGGTATAGTAGGCTTTACTAACTCGCTCACCAACGCCGATGAAGTACTGGGAAAGATGATGGACAGGATAAAGCATCGCGGACCCGATTCCGAGGGCAAATTTATTGATGATAATATCGCTATGGGTTTCAGGCGGCTTTCTATAATCGACCTGAGCGATGTGGGCAGTCAGCCCATCTTCAATGAGGACAGGACGCTTGTGCTGACTTTCAACGGCGAGATATACAATTTTAAAGAACTGCGCGGTCAACTCGTCAAAGCGGGACACAAATTCTACACCGCCACCGACTCTGAAGTGCTTATACACGGCTATGAAGAGTGGGGCGAAAGTCTGCTTGACAAGCTGAGAGGAATGTTCGCCTTTGTCATTTACAACACCGTTACGGGCGAACTGTTCGGCGCAAGAGATTTCTTCGGCATAAAGCCCTTCTACTACGCCGAAATGGACGGAACTTTTATGTGGGGAAGCGAGATAAAAAGTTTTCTCGACCATCCTGCATTCAAAAAAGAACTTAACACCGATGTACTGGAAACATATCTTACTTTCCAGTACTCCCCCACCGAGGACACTTTCTTTAAAGGCGTAAAGAAACTGCCTGCGGCGCACTGCTTCACCTACAAGGGCGGCAAACTGAAAGTACGCCGTTACTGGGAGATAAAGTTCAACGCCGACAATTCGCCCGACCTTGAGGAGTGGGTGCAGAGGATCTCAGATACCTTCAAAAACTCAGTCGATGCGCACAAATTTGCCGATGTTGAAGTGGGTTCATTCCTTTCAAGCGGCGTAGATTCAAGCTATGTGGCTGCTGTTGCCGATGTTGACAAGACTTTCACAGTAGGCTTCGGCGAGGACGAAAAATACAACGAGATAGGCTATGCAAAGGAATTCTCAAAGTACATCGGCAAAGCAAATTACTCAAAAGTAATATCTCCCGAAGAGTACTGGGATAATCTCAAAAAGATACAGTACCATATGGACGAACCGCTTGCCGACCCTGCGGCGATAGCGCTTTTCTTCGTATGCGGACTGGCAAGCGAACAGGTCAAGGCTGTGCTTTCGGGCGAGGGTGCAGATGAGATATTCGGCGGCTACAACATCTACCACAACCCCGATGACATGGCAGGTTATTTCAGACTTCCCCGCGCACTCAGGAAAGGCGTTGGCGCTGTGGCGGAAAAACTCCCCCACAAGCACGGTGTCAACTACCTGATACGCGGTTCAAAAGACCTTGATGAGAGATTTATCGGCAACGCATATATCTTCTCGGAAAAAGAGCGCAAAGAGATACTCAGGATAAAGACCAACGCCCCTGATGCTATGGCTATAACAAAGCCTTTCTACGACAAGGTGCGCGACCAGGATCAGGTGACGCAGATGCAGTATCTCGACCTGCATCTGTGGATGACAGGCGATATTCTGCTAAAGGCAGACAAGATGTCGATGGCGCATTCGCTGGAACTGAGAGTGCCGTTCCTTGACAGGCGGGTGATGGAACTTGCACAGCAGATACCAAAAAAATACCGCGTAAACAAGGAAAACACTAAGTACGCCATGCGCATCGCGGCACTGAAAGCCTGTCCGCCGCAGACTGCCAACAAGAAAAAGCTGGGCTTCCCTGTTCCCACAAGGGTATGGCTGAGAGAAGAAAAGTACTACAACATCGTCAAGAACAGCTTTACTTCGCCTGCTGCAAAGAAATTCTTCAACACCAAAGCCCTTGTAGAACTGCTTGATGCACACCGTGAGGAGAAGTATGACTACTCACGCAAGATATGGACGGTTTTCACTTTCCTCATCTGGTACGATGTTTTCTTCGGCGAAGGTCTGAAAAACTGATCTTCTGAACTTTTCTGAACCGAATATATTTACGGGCAGACCTGTGCGGGTCTGCCTTTTTTGCAGTTTCACACAATATGAACCTGCACAGGAACTCGTCTGCCGCTATACCGAAAAACGACAGCACCAGCCACGCCAGAGAATAGCGCAGGCAGATCTGCCCGTCAAAATTTAAAGGGATGCCACGATAATTCCATATTTTCATGCCAAGATGACGGTTGAGTATCTCACCTGCAAGCAGTTCGCCCGATGTTATGAAAAGCATTGATATTACAGCGACTGTGATGCACCCTGTCCTGCCTGCTCGGCGCTCACCGTTCAGCTCATGTAACACCACCATCGCCGCCGCCCCCAGCAGACCCATAGAGATATGTGAATACCCGCGCTCTACCACCTCTACCGCACCGTACCCCAGCGCACCAAAAGCCGCTGCCGCAAATATCTGCCAGAATTTTCTCATAACCGCACCCCCTGTCACATACTAAAAGCATGGACAGACCTGCGAAAAATATACAAATAAAAAAGCGGGCAGCGCCCGCCTTTTCAGTATCAGATTATGTCATCTTCCTGGTTCGGAATGTTCAGCTGCTTCTTGGGAATGCGCTTTATGGGATCATAATCCCATTTCTTGCAGGCGTAATCGGCGTCTACAAGACCCTGTTTCTCACAAAGCACCTTATTGCCCTCTTTCGAGCGGTTGCCGAACTTGCAGTATGAACATGAGGGCGTGATCTTGTTACCGAAAAAACTTTTTCTTGCCATTATCTATGCAACTCCTTTGCAAAAAAGATTGAAATTACAGTTAGTTCTGATATTATTTACATTATAGCACACTCAATCTGAAAATACTAGAGTTTTCTTAAAATTCAGTAAAAAAATCATCAATATCAAACATATCGAAGCACCAAAATTGTTGATATTCAACAAAGATTTATTCACAGATATGGCAGAAACTGCCTCATCAACAAGATGCGGCTGAAGTATTTTACAGAACACCGCCGACAAGACCGCTGCCAAAGGCCGCAGTTCAATAAAACTTAACAGGCTCAGTTTTTGACTTTTAAGTGAAAACAGCTGCATTATGACACATATCCCGCCAAAGGAACACGCCGCACAAATGACAGGCAAAAGTCTGTATGGTGAACCTTTCAATCCTGCAAGTGAGGTTATCTCGATAAATGACTTTACGATCGTGATACCGTTATGCGAAAGTCCGAAAATACGGGATATTCCCGCAAACAGCCCGCAGGCTTCCCCCACCGCCATGACAGCTGAAAAGAACACTGCTGTAAGACATACTGCCGCCATCGAGCGCCCTGCCGAATTGACAGAATTGACAAGCAGTGAACCTTTACTCTTATGAGATACTGACTTTTGCACGTTTAGTTCAGAAAATCTGCACACAATAAATGCAATACAAATATCAGCAAGCAGTACAGATAAAAATATCAGCAGCCCGACCTGTCTGCTGCCGAATATCGCAAGACCAACTGCGCCGCTGTAAAATGCAGGTCCGCCGCAATAACAGAAACTTGCACTCAGGCGCGCCGTCCTGCTGTCAAGCTCTTCCCTGTCAAGCATATCCGAGATCAGCCTGATGCCGACGGGATAGCCCGCTATGAAGCTCAGCAGCATGGCTGAAAATATCTTTTCAGGCATTCTGAACACGTAATGCGAAACAGGGCGAAAAGGCTTGGCGATCATGTCCGCACAGCCGCTTTCTGCCAGCATCGAAGCGGCTGTCATAAATGCGAACAGCGATGGTATCAATATATTCAGACAGCGCTCTGCCGCTTCACGCACAGCGTAAGATACCTCTGCGGGATAGAGCGCAAATCCTGCGGCAAGGGCAGTCAGCACGGCACACAGGACGAAGGAGCTTATTTTTTTCATGGTGATCCCTCCCTGCATCAAGTATATGCGGCACAATGGCGTAATATAATACATGTAGGAAGGGAGGAAAGGTAATGGGCAAGACACCTAATCTGAGCTTTCTTGGCAGGACACGGGAACTTCTCTGCCTCAGCTCATACATAAAAATAACCGATAACAGCTCGGCACTGGTGGAAAATTGCAGGCAGATCTTTGAATGTACAGAGATCTGCGTAAGACTGCTCACAGGCAGCTTTGAGATCGAGCTTTGGGGCAGCGGTCTTAACCTTAGTTCGTATGCAGAGGGCTGTGTGGAGATCAGGGGGACTATCGAACAAGTGCGGCTGGTCTCACGCGGCATGAGGAGGAACAACAATGACATTGGGAAGCATTGAATATCTTATCGAAGGCGACGATCCTGCAAAACTTTTCCGCACGCTGACACGTGAGGGACTGGTTTACAGCGGCATGCACAGCTGTTCTGACGGCATCAGGCTTTTAGTCTCACCCGAATACTGCATTCGTTTTGAACGATGCTGTAAAAACGCAGGTCTCAAGCCAAAACGTGTGGGTGTGCGCGGGGCACTCAGGCTTTACAAAAAACTTTGGGAACACTCGGGTATGATCGTGGGTGCAGTGCTTTCCGCTCTGCTGGCTGTCTATTATTCAAACGTCATACTGCGCATCGACATTGATACAGATGACCCCGTCATGCGGGATAAGATAACCGACGTTCTCAAAGAGGACGGTTTCACACCAGGGGCATATATCCCCGATCTGGATCTTGTACTGGAAGAGCGTTCGCTGAAACAGAAAATAGACAAAGCAGCTTGGATAGGCATTTCAAGAACAGGTGCAGGGATAGCGGTCGATCTGATAGAGACTGTCGAAGCAGACAAAGGCATAAATGTCGGTATGCCGTGCCATCTGGAAGCGTGCGAGGACGGCGTTATAGAGGAGATCGAACTGCTGGACGGACAGCTGATGAAGTGCGTGGGGAGCGGCGTTTCAAAAGGTGACATCGTTGTGAGCGGCAAAATGGTCAGCGAAAGTTCAAAATGGTCTGCCGAAGGCGAACTTGTGACCACCAAAACGAGATATGTAAAAAGTATAGGAAAGATACGCGGCAGTTTCACTCGCACCGTCGTATTTGAACAGCCGTATGACAAAGAGGTAAAGGCGCTTACGGGAAAAACCGAAAAGCTAAGATTTTTAAATATTTTCAGTGCTGAGATACCTCTCTTCACAAAAGTTCCCGACGGCTGGTATGAAACGGATCACGAAAAGCACAAATACCCTGAACCGGGCGGATTTACACTGCCGTTCGGTTACACGGAGATATGCCTGCGCGAATTTGACATCAGAAGTCAGGTGCTTGATGAAGAACAAGCCCTTGCGGAAGCTGAAAAGTCAGCTTACAGATATGAGCAGAATTTTTTGAAGAACTATGAGCTTCGCGGAAGAGAGTGCAGTAAAGAGACCTGCAAAGACGGTGTAAGGCTGACCGTCACCTACGATCTGTACGGCGATCTCTGCAAAGAGCGTGATTTTTTCATACCCAGATATATCCTCCCGACAGACGAAAACTGCCAAGAAAAAAATGTGCAAGATAGTGAAAATAATTGATTTTTTTTGTTGCATTTCATTAAAAAATGTGCTATAATAATTGGAGATAAAAATGCTATAGCAATCCAACTGTTTAAATTCACAAAATCCAGTCGCAAAAGCTGGGATTTATGGGTTTTGTGACTGGATTTTGTCTGAATTTTAAGGCGGATTGC
>NZ_CACWPP010000142.1 GCF_902762735.1 uncultured Ruminococcus sp. | reverse complement strand
TTTCTGTCACTATTATACTATATTTTCCGGTTTTTGAGGTCTGTTTATTTGGACAGCTTTGTAAATCATCTGTGGTGTGTTAAAGGGATAACCATGAAAAATAATGTGATTATCCCCCTGACACACCGCATTTTTGCAAGCAAACGGGCAGATGCGGGAAATTTCAATTCATAATTCATAATTCATAATTCATAATTGTTGGCAGGGTCGGAAGAATGCTGTTTTGTCAAAAAATAATGTGATTATCCCCCTGACACACCGCATTTTTGCAAAGATGCGGGAAATCGGTGTGCCGCATAGCCCTTCCCCTACGTAAGGGCAGAGGGTTTTTTGGGGTGGGCGCCCCTTGCCAAGAACGCTGGATTACGGCTGTCAGATATTGGTGTGCTAAAGGGATAGTCATAATGCAAAATTCTAAAAATTCTTAAAAAAGCCAAAAACTGTCACTTATATACTTGAAATGCTTTATCGCTTGTGCTATAATAAAATGTAATACCGTGCGGGGATACCCGCCGCCGAGTGAAAGGAGAAATTTTATGAAAGTCACATTCAGAAGAATGCTGAGCCTTGCCGCAGCAGGCGCTATGATGCTGTCTGCCATGCCTGTGCTGACAGCGTCGGCAAAAGATGTGTCAAAAATGACACCCATTGAGATCGCCGCAGATATGGGCGTGGGCTGGAACTTGGGCAACACGTTCGATTCCCATGACGGCACAAATCACAAGAGTCTTGGTCTTGGCGCTGAGACATACTGGGGCAATCCAAAGACCACAAAGGCGCTGATAGATGCAGTAAAAGCGAAGGGTTTCAGCACTATCCGCGTACCTGTCACCTGGTATCCCCATGCAGACGCGAACTTCAATATCGACACGGCATGGATGGACCGTGTAAAAGAGGTAGTTGACTGGTGCATCGACGAAAATACTTATGTTATACTCAATATACACCATGAAGAGTGGAACAAGCCAACCGATGCGAACTATGCTGCCGCTTCAAAAGAACTGAAAGCGTTCTGGAAGCAGATAGCCACCGAATTCAGCGGCTATGACCGTCACCTTATTTTTGAGGGCATGAACGAGCCGCGCAACTACGGCGGCGCTCACGAATGGGACGGCGGCACGGCTGAGATGCGCGAAGTCGTAAACAAGCTCAACAAGGATTTTGTCGATACCGTCAGGGCGACGGGCGGCAGGAACAGCAGCCGCTGCCTGATGCTTCCCACTTACGCTGCAAGCAACAGTTCGGCGGCGATGAAAGCCCTGACTTTACCCGATGACCCGAACCTCATGGTGTCGGTGCATAGCTATTCGCCGTATAATTTCGCGCTGAACGCAAAGGGTACTGCCACTTTCAGCAGCAGTCAGCAAAGCGAGATGAAGAACGTTTTCAGCGCGATAAACAACACTTTTTTGCAGAACGGACATGCTGTCGTTATAGGTGAGTTCGGTGCTACCAACAAGGACAACGGCGATGAACGTGTAAAGTGGGCAGAGGCTTTCGCGAAGGAAGCGAAAAAACTCGGTCTGCCGATAGTCCTCTGGGATAACGGCATAAAGTCATCGGCTACGCATGCTGAGGCTTTCGGTGTCATAAACAGGAAGACCTGTGAGTGGTACGATGCTTCTCTGCCGATGGTCAACAAGCTGATAGAGACTTATCGCAGCACATCTTCAAATGTTGTACCCGTTGCGGGCGAGAGGGAGACCATATACACGGGTACACTTTCTGCCGAAGGCTGGACACCCTCAGATGCTGTGAGATTTGATCTCTCAAAGATGACATCGGGCAGCAGTATAGCTGTGACATATGATACAAATGGCGTTGCACCCACACTGATAATACAGGACGATGACCCGTGGAAGGTATGGGCTAAAGCAGAACCGTATTCACTGATGCTGGGCGTGGCATATTACAGTTACAGTGACATCGCAGCCGCTTATGCGGAGGCTTACAGGTCTGCATACGGCAAAGACCCTGCAAAGCCGCTCGACAACGCATTTCAGCTCTTCATCTCCGCTGAGAACAACGGCACGGCAGGTGCTTCTAAGATAGAGTTTGTACCTGCACAGTCGGCAAAAACAAAGGTCGATATTTCTGACTGCTGTGTGTCCCTTTCGGAAAGGAGCTATACTTATGACGGCACTCAGCATAAGCCCGCTGTGACCGTGACCTACCTTGACAGAATGCTCCATGAGGGCACGGATTATACCGTTTCATACAAGGGCGGTACGGAAATAGGCATCGGAAGTGTGACAGTTGCAGGAATTGGCGAATATACAGGCAGTACTTCTGTGACTTTCGCGGTCGATCCTGCGGACATAAGCGGCTATAAGCTTGGCGATGTGAACTTCGACGGCAAGATAAATGTCACCGACGTTACCCTTACAGCTGCCCATGTCAAGGGTATCAGCTCGCTCAGTGCGAAAAGACTCAAGGCGGCAGATGTAAATGAGGACGGCAAAGTAAACGTCAGCGACATAACGCGCATAGCCGCCCATGTGAAGGGCATCAGGGCGCTTGCCGACAAGACTATCGCGGGCTGAATGCAAAGCCTGTGATGCCGCAAGAGGCTCATCTTGCGTGACATGATAAAAATGACCCCGCATTTCGGCTGAAATGCGGGGCTTTTATTATACTGTTCACACTATGTTCTTTACGAACGGTATGAATTTCAGAAGTCTTGTGACGGCGTATGAGATCACAAAAGTGACAAGCATTATCAGCATCAGCGTGAGAAAGCCGCCGCCTGCAAACGGGTCTGTCCTCATCACGGCGAAGATGTGCTTGTAGACCGGCATGTGTATAAGATATATGCCGAAGGAACAATTATCTATCTCACCGAGTATCCTGTCAAGAACGGGTATCTCTCTGCCGCTGTCAAAACTCTTGAAAAGCGCGAATATGGACAGCGCCGCCAGTGCCACGAAAGGAAAGCTGTATTTTTCCACCGAGTTTTTCAGCTGTGAAGCCAGCGCTTCGTTTGCGGTGTGGAAGCGGTAATAAGTCGCCCAAAGCACGACACCTGCACTTATCGCAGTCGTGATGACAGCCGCCGCGCGGGGTATCTTCAGCTTGCCGCTGTGTATGGCGTATCCCGCAAAGAGGTACATGGGGTATATGCCGTCGATAAAGATGTAATAGACGGGGTTTTGCATACCGAAGAAGAAGTCGATGGTACTGCCGACTGCACCGAATGCAAAGCATAGCGCGACGGCGTAGAGGACTTCTGTTCTGCCTGCTTTGGCGATGGGCCTCAGCAGGGGCAGAGACAGGTAAATGGCTATCATAAGATAGAGATACCATGTGTGCGACCAGCTGTTGCCTGTGGCAGTGAAACGGTCGAACAGTGCGGTCGTGAGACCGTCAAGCAGGTGGCGGGGAGTGAAGTCCTTGAAATACACCAGATGGTCGTAGAGGGTGAACAGCTCACCGACTGCGAAAAGTGCTGTGACCACCCGAAGCAGGTATTTGCCGAACAATTTTTTGAGCGGCAGACTGCGCCTTTCATCGAGGAGCAGTGCGCCCGTCACCATGACGAACACGGGTACTGCCCACATGAACAGGTTGCGCACCGACATAAGAACTGTCATCAGTTCGGTATCCTGCACACGCTGACCGTCTGCGCCCTGTTTTACCGCGAAAGCCGTCGCCATATAACTGCCGTGAAAAATGATTATCGAAAGGCAGGCGAGGGCTTTCAGGCGGGACATGTAGAGTATCCTGTCAGGCTTTTTCTCTTTGGTCTTACCCATATCAGAAAGTGAAAGCGTCATCGCCCATACAGCCGCCTTCGGGGGACTGTGCCGCCTCTGTTTCGGCGGGGGCTTCTGTAACCGCAGGGGCTTCGGTCGCCTGTGTTTCTGTCGGAGCTTCTGTCTGAGGTTCAGTTTCGGGCTGGGCAGTGGTGGTTGTTGTTGTGGCAGTCTTAGCCTCTTCCGCCTTGCGAGCTTCTTCTGCCGCATGTTCCTCAGACTCCATAGTATTCTTGCTGTCGCCTACCCTGTTTGTGTAGACTAAGAATGCGTAGTCGTCCATAAGTCTTATCTCGCCTGAAAGCATGTTGGTGAGCGGGAAGCCGTGCAGAACGAAAGAAGTTTCGTCCTCAAATGTCAGCTCGACCTCATAATCGCCGATAACAAGGTTGTCACCGCTTACAACGTGGTTATAGTTGAGCTGTCTTGTCTCATCGGCAAGGAAATTTTCGCCGTCAGGTATAAGATTTTCGCCGAACTCGTCATCGCTGTACCTGATGGCAAAGCCGATGATAGTTTTATCTGTGCCGTTTGTGATCTCCACCGAATATTTGCATTTTTCGCTGTCCTTTTCGCCGAGATATTTGAGATCTTTCTTTTCCTCTTTTGCGGCGGGCTTTTCTTCTGCTTTTGACTCAGCCTTGCTTTCTGCGGGAGCGGCGCTCTCGGGAGCAGCTTCGCTTTCGGGGGTGCTTTCTTCCGCCGCAGAAGATGCAGCGGGCTTTGAGCTGTCAGCCGCTTTGCTTTCGGCTTTTTCGGTATCGCCGCAGGCTGTCATGCCCAGTGCCATAACAGCGGAAAGTGCGAGTGCTAAATATTTTTTCATGTCTTTCATTACATTTACCTCCATACAAACAGTAACTATCGGCGCGGAGAGATCAGTTCATTCTCGCTGTGCCGAACAGGTGGTTGATGTCGTAGTTATATGAACCGGGTGCGCGGTACTGTATAGCAAAGCCGTTTGCACCTGTTTCGTTGGTCAGGTCGGGGTCGAATAAAAATGTTATGCCCGAACCTTTGAAGTTATCTATCTCCACCCATGAGTGGTCATGGGGGTTCTCGTTGTTGGCGTTAAGGACGAAACCTGCTATCTGGTGAGCATCATAGCCCAGCATCTTAGCCATTTCGCAGAAAGTCGCCGCCATAACGTAGCAGTTGCCTGTCAGATTTGTGAAGCCGTAGTCCGCATAGCCTTCCATGCCCCACGAACCGTCCTGATTCATCTGCTCATAGGTGATCTGTGAACTGCACCAGCTGAAAGCGGCTCTCAGATCCCAGCCGACGCTGTCAAGCACATCAGCGGCAAGTTCATAATAGGGCAGTGTATGCAGTGAGCCGACAACGGAGTTATCGGAGGTCAGCGAGATAGTCTCACTGCCGCGCGAGATCCTGTTCACTGCTGTTACGCGGAAGCTGTGATCTTTATCGGGCAGGACCTCAACGGTGCAGTCAGCGGCTTCTGTTTCGGCGCAAAGCGTTTCCCTGCCGTCAACGGTGCAGTACACCTGATAAAGGTCGGCATCATCGGCGGCAGACCAGCTGAGTACTGCCGTGCGGGGGCGGGTATGTTCGATGCTGAGACTGCCCCGAATATCGGCGGGCTTTATGAGAACACCGCATTCATAGCCTGCAAGATAGCTTTTAACGCCCTGTCGTGTGGGAGTGTTATAGTACTTGTACGGCTTTATCTTTACAGCCGCGCTGTCAGCGCCGCCGAGCAGGTTTGCCTGTATCGTGAGGTCGGTGGTCCTTCTGCCTGCTGATATGATCTGTTCTCTGCCGCCGCAGGTAAGTGTTATCTCGTAGTACAGCGAGCTTTCTGGGGCTTGCCAGCTTACAGTGAAGTCACGGCGGGGCGTGATGAGATCATTCAGTCTGCTGTATGCGGGTGTGTCGGCGACTATCTCCTCATCGGGGACAGTTTCCAGCTTTTCGAGCCAGTCCAGCGCCCTGATGCCTTTTACGTGTGCCGCAAGGATACTGACATCGGTTATGCTGATCCTGCCATCGCTGTTGACATCTGCGGCGGCAAGGGCTTTGCCGCTGAGGGGTCTTAAAGATTTTACATGAGCCGCTGTTTTCACGACATCTGTGACATTGATCCTGCCGTCGTCATTTACATCGCCTTTTTGGAAGTCCTGCTGTGAAGTGGTCTCGTCATCTGTTGTATATCCGTCTTTCGACACTGCCGATGTCACGGGAGCTGTGACAGCGGTATTACTGTCAGCACCCGCTGAAAAAGCCGTCTGTGTAAGTGCGACAGATAAAGCCGCTGCAGCTGCCAGAGATCTTGCACTGCTCTTTCTCATTATCGAGCCTCCTAATAGTAAAGTAAGGGGATCAGAATGTTTATGCTTATCTTTCAGATTATAGCATATTTTATCAGTAAATTCTTTAACGATTTATTAAAATACATTGTGATTATCCCGCTGATACACCACAAAAACTGCGGCTACGTATATCTTTCCCCGCCTTCTGAGGGGGAACAATACACAGCCCGACTGATATATATAAAAAGACAACTTGCATTTATGGCGTACAGGCGTACCGATGGCGTAAATGCGCGCTTTTGACCGTCCCGATAAGCGTACCGAACGACGTACAGCGGACGGCTCGGGCGTACAGGTACGGCTGAATGTACGCCATTTGGTACGCCCGAAACGCCGTAATTTCGGGCTTGGTACGCCTGTACGCCTA
>NZ_CACWPP010000141.1 GCF_902762735.1 uncultured Ruminococcus sp. | reverse complement strand
AACAGGCCGAGAAGATCCAAGTTTATTTTCAGCATAGTCCTGCTGAGATCACATTCGATACCTACGGGGATGCCGCGCTGTATGCAGATGATGTGCTGCACATTTTGAGAGAAAGTCCTCAAAATCCTCGCTCTCCTTAACGACCTGATCTATCGCATATTTCAGCTTTGCTTTCCACGATAATCCCTGCCGTGACATATCCCACTCCCAATGGGACTTACCCTTACCCATTTCAGGGTGTTCGATCACAGACAAATTGTTCTCATTGCAAAGCTCGTCCGAAATACGGCGCACCTCTGCCCACGCACGGTCTTTTTTCTTGCCCTGATTATGCTCGGTTTCAAAGGTTCTGCCCGTAATAAAGTTCGTGTTATTCACGATAATATGTGCGTGGCAATGTTCATGGTCGGTATGAATTGCTACAACATATTGATACTGCTCTTTCAGCAATCGGTGGCATAATTCCTGTGCTATCTCCATAGCCTTTTCGGGGGTGACTTCGTTGGGTGCGAACGACTGAATTATGTGCTGGGCTTGGGTGGTGCTTCGTCCTGTTCCGAAGCGGTCACGGACGGCTCGGAACTCTGCGGCTGCTCGGACGGGTTCTGTCTCGCACATAAAAGACTCGACAAGCGAATGATTTCTGGTCTTATTCCCGTCCACGATGTATTCAAGGCTTCCGCACACTGAGTCGCTGATCGAATGTAGCTTAGTAATTGCCAAATCGCATTCACACTCTCTTTCGTAGCAGTAATATCATCATCATAAATCCTACCTGATTTATTGGCTCGTCGGGCTATCTGATTCACGTTCGCTGATAAGTCCCTGACAGCACCAATGATGCCGTTCATATCGCCCTGATCCATCATCAAAACATAGTGCGCCTTTGCACACTCCCTGACGTAGCTGGACTTCTTCACATGGAGCAATTCAGCTTGTCGGCATATATGCTCCCACTCGGTATCATTGAAGCGAATATTGAGCGTATGATTACGGCTCTGACCTCTGCTGTCCAGATACTCTTGCTCATCTGCCGTAAGGTCATTCGGGCTGACCTCGGATAGAGCCTTGTCAAGCTCCTCACGCATACCGTCACGGGTATAATTCAGGGCAAGCTCCTCGCTGTCCTTGTGACCATAGTCACGCTTATAATTCTTCTCTGCTTTTGTCATAAATCTTTCCTTTCGTTCTTGACCGCATCAGCGGTCTTTTTTTATTAAGGGGTTTTAGGGGAATTTTTCCCCTGACAAGCATCGTGGATTTGTCCGTGTTTTCCGAAACGCGGCACAATCTACCGTGCTTGCGAACTGAGAGAGCCGATTTCTTCGGCTCGGCATATATCCGCCTGCGGCGGTCGCTTTCTCGCCTATTTTACGAGAATTGGAGCGTCAGCGACTTTTTCTCTATTATGCCGCCGTTACGGTCGGCGGTCATATCGCTCACGCTCTGCCGTGATGCCCTCCCTCGTTCACGATATTATTGTAATAAACCTCGGCGCAGTTATTGCGCAACTTGGGCGGCAGTTTGCTGAAAATACTCTCCGTATATCAATACCAAAATATCAGCGGCTTCGTTAAGTATCAGCACCGAAAAATCCAAAGATTTTCATGTGTGTTATTTGTGCAGAACGGAGAATATCTTTTCAACACTTAACGATAGCCTGATTTTATTGGTAATGATATGTAGGGGCAATGACCGCCACGGCGAAAACACCCTTCACTTTACTACCGCTAATTCTGAGATTATGGGGTAGAAAAAACGTAAAATTTACAGTTTGTTCATGGCGGTTCTCCCTATCGCATAAAAGGGGCACCGGAAATCTATTTATTATGACAATAAGCACATCGTTCTCAAAGCTCTGATGTCCATATCGCTATAAGGTTCTTATTTGTAAACTTTCTGTGAATTTTTCGGAAAAATCGCCCCACTTTTCCAAATTTCCCGGTAGTAAAGTGAAGGGATATTTCATATCGCCCTCGGATAGGGTGCTTGATAGTAATAATAGCTCCGCCGACGCAGGCGAAAAATGCCCGGTGAAAATACACTGGTTTGGCTCGGAGAGCAACCGAAAGTTCATGCGCAATTGCGGCTGGTAATCGGCTTCATTGCGCGCTATAATTATCATATCGGGAATGCTCCCGATGAACGCAGGAAGGATACCACAAAACGAAAAGAGGTGAGGTTTATGCTCAGCTATGAAGAACAGACAAAGAAGCTCCTCACAAGGCGTGATGCTCTGGAGAAGCGTATGCGTGAGGACAGTACAGAGATCGACAGGATCAATGCAAAGCTCAATGAGATGCAGCTCGCAAGGGTGCGTGACACGTTCGGGCTTGACCAGAAGGCGTTCTTTGAGCTTATCACTCAGCACCCTGAGAAGCTCCTGGAGCTTACGGCTCAGGGTACTGCCGTGAGCGATACAGATATCGCTCAGGATAGTGACGAGATGGAAGGTCAGACTTCGTTCTTTGACAAGAAGCACAACCACTATTCGGAAACATAATTCCGATACGAAATATAGCTGTGATATGGGGCGGCATTTGCCGTTCCGCACAGCTATCATAAGACAACAACCATGAGGGTAAAAGAGATAAAGCGATGCCCTCAACTCTAAAAGCATAGAGATAGAGAAGCTAAGGAGATAATTTCGCTATGAAAAACAGAACAATGCAGGAAATGAACGAGCAGTATAAGGACTGCCCCGTTCAGGTCAACACCTATGAGGTGGACGGTCGCACTTACAGAGTGCATAGCCATTTTATTGGTGATCGTGACATAAACGATGTAATGTATCGGTACGCTGAGGACAGGGCGGTGAGTGAAATGCTCGGTCTCATTCCGACAGCAAAAATCGCATAAACTTTTTTCTTAAAAGCTATTGCCTTTGCCGATATATTGCGCTATAATGAATATATCGGTAAAGGTCGCTTTGGGAGGAAAGGAGTTATTGATGATACCAAAGCAGACCGAATATAAAGTTGGGATCTACCTCCGTCTTTCCCGTGACGATGAGAGACAGGGCGAATCCCTTTCGATCGAGAACCAGAGGAGAGTTCTCACAAACTATGTCAAGGAACAGGGCTGGACGATCTACGATGAGTATGTGGATGACGGAATTAGCGGCGTTACGTTCGAGAGACCGGGGGTCCAGCGATTACTGGAAGATGCAAAGGCAGGAAACATTAACCTGATACTCTGTAAGGATATGAGCCGTTTCGGTCGAAATTATATCGCCGTAGGTCAGTATGTAGACTACCTGTTCCCGATGTACAATATCCGTTTCATCGCACTGACGGACAACATTGATACGCTCAACAGCGACAGCGCAAGTATGGATATGCTGCCGATAATGAATGTTTTCAATGAATGGTTCGCCGCCAATACTTCCAAAAAGCTGAGAGCTGTATTTGAGAGTAACGCAAGGTCGGGCAAGTACAAGACCACATTCGCAGCTTATGGATATGTCAAGGGTGACGATGCAAATTTCACTCCCCAGATCGACCCCGAAGCTGCCGATGTAGTCCGCCGAATTTTCAAGATGAGGGCGGCAGGCTGGAATGTCACAAAAATTGCTGAAACGCTGAACAGCGAGGGCATTCTTCCGCCACAGGACTACAAGTACAGCAAGCTCGGCAAAAATGCTCCGCAGTATTCCCACCACTTGTGGAGTCCTACTGCGGTCAAGCGTATTCTCAGCAATCCGATCTACATCGGCAGACTTGAACAGCTTCGATACACGACAGTCAGCTACAAAAACCACAAAATTGTCCAGAAAGATAAGGACGATTGGGCGGTTATTGAAAATAATCACGAGCCTATCATTTCACAGGAGTTGTGGGATAAAGTTCGTGAGATCGAGGAATCCGTCAGCACTGGCAAGCAGACAAAGAAAGGTGTTACGATGCCATTGTCGGGCTTGGGGTACTGTGCCGACTGCGGAACGAAAATGAAGCAGCACTACTCATCGGGCGCGAAAGCTCCCTACGGTTATGTCTGCGGTTTTCACGCTCGTTTCGGCAAAGAGCATTGCACCTCTCACCACATCAATTACAGCGATTTGGAGAGCATTATCTTGCAGGATATTCGCCGTCAAATCGACTTTGTGATGAATGATGATAATGCCCGTGAGAAGTATCTTGCCCGTAAGCGTGGTGAGAAATCTGCTCGTGATAATTCCGATAAGAAAAGGCAGAAAGAAATTGAAAAGCGTATTTCCGACCTTGACAAGCTGATCCAGAAGATTTATGAGGATAAGGTGCTTGGTAGTCTGCCCGAAAAGACCTGTGCTGACCTGCTCACAAAGTACCAGCAGGAGAAAGATACCTTGCAGACGGAACTTGATACGCTCATTCAGAGAGCCGATGCAGACCGTCAGGACGAAGCAGATGTTAATGAATATATCCGCCGCTTGAAGTCATATGCTGGTGCTGAGGAGCTTACACGGCAGATGTGTCTTGACCTCATTGAGTATTACACGGTCGATGCTTATCAGGGCAGAAAGGCTGTGAGGGATATTCATATCTACTATAAGCTGATTGATAAGCCACTGAAAAACAAGAAAAATGCCCTTGATACTTAATCAGGGGCATAGAATGAAAATAGTGTTTGTCCATAGTTTACATTTACTCTTTTCAACGAATGGCACGCCGCCAGCACTTCCAAAAAAATTCGTGCGGTCATGGTGTCCAATGCAAAACAGGGCAAATATCACGCTCCTGTTGCACCGTTCGGCTATCTTGTGGGAGACGCTGAGGACAGATTGCCCGTAGTCGATGAAACGAATGCTCCCTACGTCCGTATGATGTATAAAATGCGTTCCGAGGGTGCAAGCTCTCCGCAGATCGCTAAGGCTCTGAATGCTCAGGGGGTTATCACTTCGTCCGATTACACATACAAGCGTTTGGGCAAGCCGAATCCTTACATTTCCAATCACCTGTGGAATGCCGCAATGGTGCGTGATATTCTCGAAAATCCTATTTACAAGGGCTGTGTTGTCAGCCAGAAATTCACCACTGTTTCCTATAAGAACCACCAAAAATATATCAGGGATTCCGATGAATGGATCGTTATTGATGATGCTTTTGAGCCTATCGTGGACAAGGAGTTATGGGACAAGGTGCAGGAGGTCAACAAGTCGTGCAGTCATGGCAAGGTCACGAAAAGCGGAGTGATACTTCCGCTCGGCGGTCTGATGTACTGTGCCGACTGTGGGGCAAAGCTGAAAAACAACACCACGTTCCATGAATCAAAAAAGCGTGGCAAATATAAGCTCATTACTTATATCTGCAACACTTATGCGAACCACGGCAAGGAGGTATGCTCCTCGCATTCAATTTTACAGCGTATCATTGAGGGGCTTGTGCTTGAGGATATTCGTGCAAGGGCAAAGCGTGTCATTGAGGACGAGGACGGCGAGCGACAGCGTTATCTTGCGATCAAGGCGAATGAGCGTAAACAGCAGACCGAGGACGAGAGCCGACTTTTGAAACAGGCTGAGAGCCGTCTGGCGGAGCTTGACACGATCATCAGCAAGACCTATGAGGAAAGAATGCTCGGTAAGCTGCCCGAAGATCTGAGTGCGAAAATGCTTGAAAAGTATACTGCCGAGCAGAGAGAGCTTACCGCGCAGGCGGAACAGTATCGCAAGGCAAGAGCGCAAGAACAGCAGGACGAACTGGACGTTGAGAAGTTCATTCAGCGTTTGAAGAAGTGGAGCGATGCACCTTGCCTTACCCGTGAGCTGTGCTTAGACCTCATCGAATTTATTGTAGTCCATGCCCGTCCAGAAGAACGCAATGCACCTCGCAGGATCGACATTTACTACAAATTCATCAGCAAGCCCCTCGCAGACAGCAGAAACCTCTTACTTCCGCAGAATGGCGTGGAAATCAATCAGTCGTAAAATGGTTGTCCTTTTGGGTGGGTGACAACTCTAAGGGGATTATATCACACCGCAAATCTCAGGGCTTGTGAGTTATTCAGTTTCAAAAAGGTATGCTGTTATTGTGGTGCGCGCCATAATACTGATTTGAACCTCAGCGGAACGGAAAGTGAGTGTGTCATTAGACTTTGGGCTATTGGACTATGATCAGCCTATATTCCAAAATCGTTCAAAGAAAGCCTTTAGCTTTTCAATGACTGTTTCTTTCTTCGCCTTGCGGTCTCCGCCACCACCGCCGAAGCGGGACACGGCAGGCAGTATTTTGTCTATGTCTGTTCCTGTTGTCTTGATACCACCGTCACGGAAAGCGCCTGCCACAAATGCCCTGGTTTCTTCTTCTTTGAGCTTTTCCTCGGTTATCAGAGCCACAAGAGCCTTTTCACGCTCCTCGGCAACATAGCTGTGCCACTCATTCATGACATCATCAACATCGTTGATACCGTTGATGAAGTTCTCGATAAGGTCTTTCTTGCTTCTCAGCTCAGGGCTGGAATCAACCGCCTTCTGAATGGTGATAAGCACTTCCTTATCCATACAGTGACTGTCATGATACTTCGTTACAAGCATAAGGATATAGTTAATATTGATCTCTATCTGCTTG
>NZ_CACWPP010000140.1 GCF_902762735.1 uncultured Ruminococcus sp. | reverse complement strand
TGGTTTTCTTTTCCAGCATCTTTTTCACCCCTCTTTATTATACCACACTTATTCAAAAAAGCCTACCCTTTCGGGTAGACTTTTGCGACAGACTGTGAGATATAGTTTAAAACTATATCTCTGCTTTATGCTATACATATTATAAATGCATCAGTCAGCAGTCATCTGCTTGACACACAGCGCAGTCAGCCGAAAAGAATGCACTAAAATGTACAATCATTGACTGTCTTGCAGAGATCATTGTGTTCACTTTTTCTGATTTTGGTAAAAAACAGAGAAAACCTACTTGACAAGTGGGAAAACTTAGTGTATAATCATATCCTAGTAAGACGATATGTTTTGTTACAGATTTCAAATAATTGTCAGATATTGAAAGGAAGAGTTAAAATGAAGAAAAAATTATTATCCTCAATACTTGCGCTGTCGCTGGCATTTTCAGCCGTTTCCTGCGGGAAAAAAGGCGAGAGCGGCGATGACGGCAACACCGTCAAGATAGCTTACCTGCCCATCACCCACTCGCTGGCAGTGCTGGAGGAAGCCGAAGAGTTGGAAGAAAAGTCGGGCGTAAAAGTCGAACTTGTCAAGTACGGTTCATGGGCTGAACTGCTGGATGCGCTCAATTCCAACCGCGTTGACGGCGCATCGGTGCTGATAGAACTGGCGATGAAGTCAAAGCAGGAGGGCATCGGGCTGAAAGCTGTTGCGCTGGGTCACAGGGACGGCAACGTGATAGTCGTTTCAAACGACATCGCCTCTGCCGCCGACTTAAAGGGCAAGACTTTTGCCATACCTCACAGGCAGTCCTCGCACAACATACTGCTGAACGATGCCCTTGCCACTGCGGGACTGACGGTCGATGATGTCAACGTCACCGAACTTGCCCCCACCGAGATGCCGTCAGCACTGGCAAGCGGTCAGATAGACGGCTACTGCGTGGCTGAACCGTTCGGCGCTATGGGTGTTTCGCTGGGCGCGGGCAAGGTGCTTTTCAGTTCGGAAGAACTGTGGGAAGACTCCCTCTGCTGCGGACTTGTGCTGACCGACAAGTTCATAGACGAACGCCCCGATGATGCTAAGGAGTTCGTCGAAAGCTACAAGGCGGCAGGAAACGCCCTCGACAAGGAAAAGGCGAAAGAAACGGCGAAAAAATACCTCAGCCAGTCTGATGAGGTGCTGGATATATCGCTCCGTTGGATCTCTTACAACGATCTTGACATAACCGAAGATATATACAGCACCCTTGTGGAAAAAGTGAAAGCATACGGGCTTTCAGATAACCCTCCCGCATACGAAGACTTTGTAAAGAATGATTTTTGATAAGGCGTGATACCGATGAAGAAACTGTTGGCACTTAAAAATGTTGTTATCTCCATAGCTATACTTATTATCATCTGGCAGATATTGTTCACTGTCAGCAGCTATGATGCGGCGCTGTTCCCGTCGCCGAAAATGGCGCTGGATGCGCTTGTCGAGATGATAGAGAACGGAAAACTTTTTGAGAACATAAGCACCAGCATGACCCGTTTTGCGGCGGGCTACCTGACTTCCGTGACTGCCGCTGTGGTGCTGGGACTGATACTCGGCAGACTGCCTAAAGTCTTTCAGTACGTCAACCCCGCCCTCCAGCTTTTAAGACCCATTTCCCCCACCGCCTGGATGCCCTTTATCGTACTGCTTTTCGGCATCGGTGATGTGCCTGCGGTGGTGATAATCTTCATCGCGGCATTCTTCCCCGTACTGCTTTCGACTGTTGCGGCGGTGGGCAACATCGACCCCATCTACCTGAAAGTGTCGAAGAATTTCGGCATCTCTCAGCCCGCGCTGACATGGAAAGTCATATTTCCTGCGGCATTCCCCCAGATAGCGAACGGCATACATCTGGCGCTGGGCACTGCATGGATATTCCTTGTGGCAGGCGAGATGGTGGGCGCACAGTCGGGTCTTGGCTACCAGATAATCGACGCACGCAATAACATTCGCGCCGACATACTGCTTGCCACCATACTTGTGATAGGCATTATCGGCATACTGCTTGACGGTCTGCTGAAATTTATAGAAAAGCTGATACTAAGATCGTGGGGAGGTGCTGACTGATGTACATTGAAGTTAAAGACGCATGCAAGAACTACGTGCAGGACGGCAGAGAGTTCACCGCCCTTGACCACGTTTCGCTGGACATAGAAAAAGGCGAATTCATCTGCCTGCTGGGACCGTCGGGGTGCGGCAAAAGCACGCTTCTCAATGCCCTTGCGGGGTTTGAGAAGGTCAACAGCGGCAGTGTCAAGATAGACGGCAGGGAAGTCACAGCGCCGTCCATAAACAACATAACCATTTTCCAGAATTACGGGCTTCTCCCCTGGCGAAATGTGCTGAAAAATGTCGAACTGGGGCTTGAGTCGAAAAAAGTTCCCAAAGAAGAGCGCGAAAAGACCGCTAAGAAATACCTCGACCTCGTGGGGCTTTCGGGGTATGAGGAACGCCACCCCAGACAGCTTTCGGGCGGTCAGCAGCAGCGTGTCGCCATAGCAAGGGGACTGGCGGTAGACCCCGATATTATCTTCATGGACGAACCTTTCGGTGCGCTTGATGCCATCACCCGCATGAAATTGCAGGAGGATATACTGCGCATATCCCGCGAGGAGAAAAAGACCATCATATTCGTTACCCACGACATCGAAGAAGCGGTATTCCTCGCTGACAGGATAGTTGTTATGATGGCAGACCCCGGACGCATCAAAAGTATAGTGAAAGTACCTCTCGGCACACACCGCGACAGGACGAACGACGATTTCCTGTATGTGCGCGACAAAATTTTCGAGCTGTTCAACATGAAGGTCGATGACTACATCGAATACAATATCTGATCTGTCCCGATCCGGCTGTTTATCGCTTTCCCCCGCCGCAGACTATCGTTAATACCTGCTGAAAGGCTGTTTGGTGCGGTGTATCAGCAATACACATCAAAATAGGGAGTCTGATTTTGTGAACAAACTTCTACTATTCTAGTAAGATTTGTTACAGCTTATTGAAATTATCATATCATAGTAGTATAATATAGTTAACTTGAAACCTGTCAGCACAGACAGGCGGCAGAAAAATCTATATCCCAATCTGGCTGTGTATCGAACAGCCATTTTGTATCATCAGCAATACATATCAAAATTTGGAAAAATCTATGTGACTATCCCTTTAGCACACCAACTAAAAATGCGGTGAACAAAAGGATAATTGAGCGCCACACGCCAAGAACCCTAAGTTCTGTATAGCCGCTGTTTTTGTGGTGTGTCAGGGGGATAACCACAAAAATCTATATCGGGAGTTGTTATTATGAGCAAGCACGAACATGAACATCACCACCATCACGAACACGAACACGAACACGAACATCATCACGAACACGAGCATGACCACGACCATGCGCCTGCGCACATACATTCACACAGAAACATAATCGGATTTGACGAACACGGCATTCCCACCGTCATACTCAAAGCAAGTCACGGCGAGGGCGAAGAGGGCGACCCGCAGGCGTTCATCAAGGACTACATGAACGCAGTGTCGGAGTACCGCAAGACTTTCCCCACAAAGCAGGACGTTATCGAACAGACCCCCGACCCCGCTGTGCGCGAGATGCTCCTGCGAATGGAACAGCTGGGCATCGACACCACTTTTGACCGCTTTGACAAGCAGAAGCCGCAGTGTAATTTCGGTCTGGCGGGCATCTGCTGTAAGATATGCAACATGGGACCCTGCCGCATAACCGCCAAAGCGCCGAAAGGTGTCTGCGGCGCTGATGCCGACCTCATCGTGGCGCGAAATCTTCTGCGCTCGGCGGCGGCAGGTGCGGCACAGCACGGTATGCACGCCCGCGAGGTGATGCTGGCGCTGAAATGGGCGGCTGAGGGCAAACTCGATGTGCCTATACTGGGCGAGCAGAAAATCCGTGCAACGGCAGAAGCCTTCGGCATAAAGCAGAAGAACCGTCAGCTGAAAAATGTGGCAAAAGACCTTGCAGATGCACTGCTCGATGACCTTTCGCGCACTGTTCCCGATGAGTACAAGACCATTTCAGCCTGCGCACTGCCCGAAAGACAGCAGGTGTGGAAAGACCTTGACATACTGCCCATAAGCGCGTACCACGAAGTATTTGAAGCATACCACAAGTCGGGCTGTGCCACTGACGGCGACTGGCGCTCGGTGATGCAGCAGTTTTTGCGCTGCGGACTGGCTTTCACTTTTTCGGGCGTTGTGGGCGCTTCCATCGCAACAGACAGCCTTTTCGGTGTGGGTGACAGGGTGACTTCAAAAGTCAACATCGGCGCACTGGAAAAGGGCTATGTAAACATAGCAGTCCACGGACATCTGCCCCTGCTGGTCAGTCAGATAGTTGAGGCGGGCAAGCGCGAGGACCTGATAGAACTGGCAAAGTCGAAAGGCGCTAAGGGCATACGCTTCTATGGCATATGCTGTTCGGGTCTGTCTGCCATGTACAGATATGCGGGAGTAGTGCCGCTGTCAAATGCGGTATCTGCCGAACTGGTGCTGGGCACAGGCGCACTTGACCTGTGGGTGGCTGACGTTCAGGACGTTTTCCCCTCCATCATGGAAGTCGCACACTGTTTCAAGACCACCGTTGTCACCACCAGCGAGTCTGCAAGACTTCCCGGTGCTGAAAGATACGAATACGACCACCACCATTCTAATATCGCCGAAACAAAGGCACTGGCTGAAAAGATAGTCTGTCGCGCCATTGAGAGTTTTGAGGCGAGAAAAGGCATACCCGTCTACATACCGCCCTATGAGGTCGAAGCTGAGGTGGGCTTCTCGGTGGAGTACATACACAAGCGTTTCGGCAGCATGCAGCCCCTTGCCGATGCCATCAAAGACGGACGAATTCTCGGCGTTGTCAACATGGTGGGGTGCAACAACCCGAAAGTCCTCTACGAAAAGTGCATAATAGATGTGGCAGATGTCCTGCTGAAAAACAACGTTCTGATAATCTCCAACGGCTGTGCATCGTTCCCGCTGATGAAACTGGGCTACTGCGCAATATCGGGCAAAGAAAAAGCAGGAGACACTCTGCGCGAGTTCCTTGAACCCGACCTGCCCCCTGTATGGCATGTGGGCGAGTGCATAGACAACACCCGCTCGACAGGTATTTTCGCGGGCATAGCCAATGCGCTGGGTCACAAGCTGTATGAGATGCCGTTCGCGTTCTCTTCACCCGAATGGGGCAACGAGAAGGGCATAGATGCCGCACTGGGCTTCCGCCTGAACGGCATAAGCTCCTACCACTGCGTTGAAGCGCAGATATACGGCTCGAAAAACGTCATAGAGTTCCTGAAATACGGCACACTGGAAACACTCGGTTCGTCAATGAACGTTGACACCGACCCCGTGAAGCTGGGCGAGAAGATAGTTGCTGACATGAAAGCAAAGCGCAAAGCGCTGGGCTGGGACTGACCCCGCCCGTACTTTCGCGGCATCATACCTTATAAATAAAAACACCGCCGATAGCGATAGTCTGCGCGACCATCTCGGCGGTGTTTTTTTGATCTATGAAAAGAAGAGTAACCTGAATGCTGTATCTTACCGTATTCGGATCTATCATCTGCATCAAACAGCCTCATTGTCGTAGTAGCAGCAACCGCTCTCCCCGGGGTGCTTGCCGTACTCGTTAACTTCGTTGTCGTAGTAGCAGGAACCGCTCTCCCCCGGGTGCTTGCCGTACTCGTTAACTTCGTTGTCGTAGTAGCAGAAACCGCTCTCCCCCGGGTGCTTGCCGTACTCGTTAACTTCGTTGTCGCAGTAGCAGGAACCGCTCTCACCCGTGTGCTTGCCGTACTCGTTAGCTTCGTTGTCGTTGTAGCAGGAACCGCTTTCCCCGGGGTGCTTGCCGTACTCGTTAACTTCATCGGCAGTGTTATCCTTTGCCGCAGGAGCAGCAGCTGTGTTGGAAACTGTCTTTACCTCACTCTCGGACTGTGCCGCTTTTGCCGCAGGTATCTCTTTCTTCTCGGTCTTAGCTGTATCATCTGCTTTCTCGGTCTTAGCGGACTTTGCAGTGTCATCAGCCTTTTTCTCGGTCAGCTCAGCGGCTGTAACTGTGTTGTTTGCCATAGCTGAGGGTGTGGGGTTGAAGGGCATGTTCCTGCCGCCCATTACCAATATCAGAGCTGCTGCTGCCGCCGCTGCCATTGTTACACATACTGCCATCGCTGTTACTGCTGTTGTTTTCATTATGATTACCTCTTTCATTTTTCTCCCAATTTTGATGTGTATTGCCGATGATACAAAATGGCTGTTCTTTCGTATTGGGATTCATTTTTTCATTTATTTTCGGGGTTTTTCTTTTGTTCCCCTTGCTGTGATCATATAATACCACTATCGCCCGTTTTTTTCAATATTCAATGTAAGCCCGCAGCGTAGCATAAGCATCACCCCGTCACCGCCGTGCAGCTTATGCTACATATCACGCTAAAATGTAAATATGACTATCCCTTTAGCACACCAACTAAAAATGCGGTAAACAAAAGGATAATTGAGCGCCCCATATTTTTCCCCCGCCTGCGGCGGGGGAAAAATATACGCCAAGAACC
>NZ_CACWPP010000139.1 GCF_902762735.1 uncultured Ruminococcus sp. | reverse complement strand
GTAGGAGATACCATTTTTGTCTCTTCTTAGGCAGAATGTATGGATTTCTTACTTGTTTTTCTACTTTTTGCCCATTGACATTTTACCGTAGGACTCCAAAAATTCAAGTTTTGAATTTAAATCAAAAATCAGGGGAAACCAATTTTTTTCAAGAGAAAAATCGACCTAATGAAAGAATATTAAAACGAAAATACATCCGCCGGACAAAGAAAAAATAAAACATAGATGCAGTTCTGCTCTCTTGTAAGGTGTCTAAAAATTAGACAGTAAAAAATCCTATCGTTTCTCCTACCTTCATTCCATTTTTCTGTCATACTTCAAAATCAACCAACTATCTTTATCTCAAATCACATAACATGAACTCATACATTTCAAAGAAATATACATGGACGCAAAGAGAAATGGAGAAATCAAAGCCGGAATATGATGTTACAGCCAGGTGTTATCTGCCCGGCTGTTTGGTTTTATGTTGCGGGGGTTATACGCTTACCATCATTTTATGTTATTGTCAATATCTGCATTAATATTGCTCCCCCAATTAAACCTTGCCACAATCCATAAGGCTGCATAATCAAAATGCTATAAAATAGAGGATTTTACATTTCAGGCAATAAAAAAACGGAAAGGTTTAGTCGGATTATCAATAGTATTTGAGATGTAAGCGTATAACCCTCCGCACCTACCCCATCGAAGTCTAATGAAGTATAATGAACTCCAAGGAACATCATGGAGTTAATTGGAGTATATTAGACAGACAGGTGTTTTGCTATTTACTCTGCATTTATATCAGCATCTTAAGAAAGATTGCGAAAAATCTGTATTTTCGCAAACAGGCTATTGACATCGCACACTTTTTATGCTATGATAACCAAAGGTCAAGGAATGAGCCTTGACCAAAACTTAAAACCTTGAAAGGACGGTTTTTATTATGAATACAGTGACAGCAAACTATTTGTACAACCTTATTTTTAACAACACAAAGTATGAGGGTGACGGTCACTTCCTCGGCAACAAGGCTTTTATTTCAAAAAATAATAAACTTGTGCAGATCGAGTTCTTAAAGGGCAACAAGATAGGAAACTTTAAGGAAGGTCTGAGAGATATTACTATCAAAATCAAACTCAAATCCATGTCAGCAAATGGCGAGGAAATCGAAACCTGCATGAGTTTTTATGATGAAACAAATAAACTGTTTCTTGCTGATTTTAACGGTTTTGTTGGCGTTGATCCGACAAAGGCTTATGATTGCATAGATGAAATTTTCTGTTTTGTAGGTGATATAAGCATGATTGCTAAATATAAGGACTTCCTCACAAATCTGCTTAATCCCAATGAAGTTAAGCCACTAAGGGCTAGGTATGCCCTCCGCTATTTCTTGCGTTGCATGGGCGAAAACATATCGTCTTTCCTAGACTTTATATTCGAGTGAAAACATAGTAGAATAAATTGTAAACACGTTCATTTGAAGCAAAATGAGCGTGTTTTGTTTTACATAACCGCCTTTCGAGTGAATCAGAGAGGACGAATTTATCAAAGGGAGGTAAAGTAACCGTCAAATATCCCGCACCCAATAAAATATCCGACCCTGCAAGGAATCAACATCCCTGCAGGGTCAAATTTAATCATCACCATTGAATTTGAGATTTTTATCTACATACCTGATCATGTCTTTGTACTCGATCTCAGCTTTCTTAAGCTTGATCGACATCAAAAAATGAAGGAATGCATCAGTTTTTTCAAACTGTCTTGACGGCGGTTTCCCGCAGACACTTGATCTTGACGGTCAGGGACGTTTCATCGTGGGATACCATCAGCAGAAGAAAGTATTTTTTACCAAGAAAACAGACGGCGGAAAGGAATGATAATATATGGAAAACGCTATTAAGAACAGATATGATTTTTTGATGCTTTTTGATGTAGAGAACGGTAATCCAAACGGAGATCCCGATGCAGGAAATATGCCGAGAACTGATCCTGAAACAGGTCACGGCATAGTTACAGATGTTTGCATAAAGCGCAAGATAAGGAACTATGTTGAACTGGTCAAAGAGGGCGAAGGCGGATACAATATCCTTATAAAAGGTAACAAGTCCTTGAATTCAAAATTCAAGGAAGCATATGAAGCCAATGATCTTAAAACAGGTCAGAAAGGCAAGAACACCGAGGATGTAAAGACAGCACAAAAATATATCTGCGCTAATTATTTTGATGTTCGTACATTCGGTGCAGTTATGAGTACAGGTGATGATCCTTGCGGTATAGTAAGAGGTCCTGTACAGCTGAACTTCGCCAGAAGCATAGATCCGGTTTCTACAAATGAGATAACCATAACCAGACAGGCTGTAACCAGCGATAAAGACTTTGGAAACAAGCAGACCGAGATGGGCAAGAAGAGTTTTGTTTCCTACGGGCTTTACAAAGCTGAGGGTTATGTATCTGCTGCACTGGCACAAAAGGTCACGGGTTTTTCAGAGGATGATCTTGAACTGTTGTGGAGTGCGATCATCAATATGTTCGAGAACGATCACAGTGCAGCAAGAGGAAAGATGTGTCTGAGAAAACTGTATGTTTTCAAACATGATTCAGCTTTGGGCAATGCTCCGTCGAATGTTTTGTTTGATAAGATATCTGTAAATAAAAATACAGCTATCCCCAGAAGTTTTTCTGATTACGATATTGAGGTCGATGAGGAAATGCCATCGGGCGTTGAACTTATCGTAAAGATATAACAAAGACTATAAATATCAGGGATATACAGCACTATATGTACTGTCCAAGAAGATTTGCTCTGCTTACACTTAACCTTGACTGGAGCGAGAATGCATTCGTAGTCAAGGCAGATCTGCTTCATGAAAATGTACATTACGGAAGTCACAGCTTTTCTGATAGGTGATATTTATGATGGTGCTTGTGACATATGATGTTTCAACGGCTGATAACAAAGGCAAAACAAGGCTGAGAAAAGTCGCCAAGGAATGTCAGAATTACGGACAGAGAGTGCAGAATTCGGTGTTTGAGATAAACGTAGATCACGGTACTTTCCTGAAAGTAAAAGACAAACTATTGAAATTGATAGATGAAAACTCAGACAGCATACGTTTCTACTATCTGGGTAAAAACTGGCAGAACAGAGTGGAGCATTATGGTGCAAAAGAAACGTATGATTCGGAAGGAGTGATAATAATTTGATAGGCGAACCTCAGATGATACAAAAATACCGTAAGGTTCGCCGAATAAAAAGTATTAAAAAATGAACAGATCATTATCAAAACAGTGATAATGAAAAGTATAGTCCCCCCACTAGAGAAAAGGTGTCCCATAGATACAATATCTAGGGTCACCCCCTACGCGGGGGTGTGAGTTGAAATGTGGCAAAGCTGATAGCTGACAACGCTGACGATGTCACCCCCTACGCGGGGGTGTGAGTTGAAATGCCCTCAACGATACGTCCATTATCGAGGGCAAGCGCTGGGCAGAGGTACAGCATCTGCTTGAAAAGAACAGGGACAAGGCATACCTAAAACCCAAGAGTGCACTTCTGTCGGTACCTCTGTTTTTACGGCGTGTCAGCGGGATGACCACGTATGAAAAAGCTGTGTGACCAAAGCGGTCGCACGGCTTTTTTTGTGAATAGTACAAGCATTTGTACACATATATTATATCAGCATACATGAGAGGTGATGATATAATGTTCACACAGATATTTCAGCTTATGCAGAAGCTGTTAGGGACGGGGTTGTTTTTTGGACTGCATTTTGACGGGCGCACCGTTTTCCCGCGACCGCTCAGTGCATCGGAAGAGCGTGACTGTTTTGAGAAGATGGCGCAGGGCGACAAGTCGGCGCGTGACAGGCTTATCCGCCATAATCTGAGGCTTGTGGCGCATATCATAAAAAAGTATTACGCCGCCGCATCAGACCAGGACGACCTTATCTCCATCGGCACGATAGGGCTTATCAAGGCGGTGCAGACTTTTGACTACACAAAAGGCACAAGGTTCGCGACATACGGGAGCAGATGTGTCGAGAACGAGATACTCATGCACTTCAGGGCACTGAAAAAGTCTGCATCAGATGTTTCCATCGAAGAGCCCGCACAGTCTGACAAGGACGGCAACAGTCTTTGCCTGATGGACTTGCTGACAGACGGCGAAGATGTGGCTGACAGGATAGAGCTTCTTATGCGCGCAGAACAGCTCTACGGCATATTGGGTGACTGCCTTGATGACCGCGAGAGGGAAGTGGTGGTGATGCGCTACGGGCTGTATGGCGGCAGTGCGCTGACGCAGCGGGAAGTTTCTGAGAAGCTGGGCATATCGCGTTCATACGTTTCGCGTATAGAAAAGCGTGCGCTGGAAAAGCTCCGCGAACGGCTTGAATAAGAAAACAATCGGCAATTGCGACAAAAATTATATATGTTAATTAAATAAAAAACTACAAAATCGCTTGAAATTTATGTAGATATATGATATAATGCTAAAAACAATGACATCACATAAAAAATTCACAATAATTAAAACAAAAAACATTGTATATTTGTTTTTGGCAAAATGATATGGTAAATAAGCGTCCTGTGCGGGGCGCTATAATAATAAAAATTAACAGGAGGTTCAAATTATGAAAAATGCGTGGAAAAAGACCATAACTTTTGCGCTGGCATTCACCCTTGCGGCGGGGGCTGTGCCTGCAAATATGAGCGGCGGCGGTGTGTTGGGGGGCTTTATCCTTTCGGCATCTGCGATGCAGATATTCACAAAAACGCTGACAGGCAAAACTATAACATTAGATGTTGAGCCATCGGACACTGTTGAAAATGTCAAGGCTAAAATTCAGGATAAAGAGGGGATACCGCCCGACCAGCAGCGACTTATCTTTGCGGGCAAACAGCTGGAGGACAACCGCACACTTGCCGATTACAATATTCAGAAAGAGTCAACTATTCATCTTGTACTAAGAAATGTCGCAACGCACGATTTTTACATTGCAGGCAACGGCACAAGCGGAAATATATGGGTGAACGGCGAATCGTGGAATGTCGCAAGTGCTGAAAACAAGATGACATACGCTGACGGTATTTACACTATAAGTTATCCTGCTGTTCCTGCGGGCGAGGGTTACGAGTTTAAATTTGCACAGGACGGCACATGGGACGTTTCTTACGGTTATCCTGATACCAAGGACGTACTGCTGAATGAATGGCTCGATATAGACGAGTCGGCGGGAAATGATTCAAATATCTCCTTTGACCTTGATAAGACTTCTGACGTTACCATCAAATTTGATGCAGATAACAGCAGATTTATGATAGAGGCTGTCGCTGTTGACAATGTTTCTGATTACACGCTCACCATACCCGCAAGTTTTGACATTCAGAACGAGGGCTGGAACGAGATAGGTGATATATCGGTGACAGGTCAGCTGGCTGACGGCAAAAAGCTGGTGGTAAATGCCACATCTGACGGTGAATTCGCGCTGGTAAATCAGTCGGACGACACACAGAAGATAGACTACACTTTGAAGAACAGCGCAGAGGGTGAAGAAACTACCTCGTGGAAGTTCACCTCACTCAGCGAAACACCCGTGACACAGAAGATAGGCGTTGATGTTGAGCAGTTCAGGGGCAAGCCCGCAGGCAGTTATACCGATACTGTTACTTTTACTGCATCTGTGGAAGATGCGGTGAATATCGTTGACCTTTCGGCACTGACAGCAAACTATGAAGCGCAGGACGGTGACATTCTGACAGGCACGCTTGACGGCGAAACACAGCCTTACAAGATAACCGTTGCTGATGGTGCGATTGTTACGCTGGAAGATGTGACCATCACCAACTTCGGAAAAGACTGTGATTGGGCAGGCATCAACTGTCCGGGCGATGCAAAACTTATACTGAAAGGCACGAATACAATATCTGCGGGCAGAGACAGCGAGGATAATAACAATTACCCCGGCATCTGGATCGCTTCGGGCAAGACTTTGACCATTGATGGCGACGGCAGCTTGACTGCATACAGCAATGCTGCCAACGCTTATGGTGCAGGTATCGGCGGAGGATACCTAGTTGATTGTGGTAATATCATAATAAACGGCGGTACGATCACTGCAACAGGCGGCGATTATGCGGCTGGCATCGGAAGCGGTTACCATGGTTCATGCGGTGATATCACTATCAATGGCGGTACTGTAACCGCAACAGGCGGCTATTATTCGGCTGGCATCGGCAATTGCATGGGTGGTTCATGCGGCAATATCACGATCAATGGAGGTACTATAACCGCAACAGGCGGTCAATATTCGGCTGGCATCGGCAGTGGCACAGAGGGTTCATGCGGCAATATCACTATCAATGGCGGTACTATAACCGCAACAGGCGGTAATTATGGGGTTGGCATCGGCGGTGGCACAAATGGTTCATGCGGTAATATCACTATTGCAAATACTGTAACAAAGGTAACTGCAACTAAGGGCGAATATGCACCTAACAGCATCGGTGCAGGATATGGCAGTACTTGCGGCGATGTAATAATTGGCGATGAAAATAAAGGAAATATCAGTGAAAGCCCTTTCACCTACGAACCATAATACTAAAAAACGTCTTAATATAATAAAACTTTTTAAGGAGGCTTAATGCTATGAAAAACAAACTTAAGAGAACGACTTCGATGTTATGTGCGCTGACTGTTGCGGCTGTGCCGATGGCTATGAGTGCTTTTACAGCAAGTGCGAACGATAACACAAACACTGTGAGCGACTACACCCTCACCATACCCGCAAGTTTTGACATTCAGAACGAGGGCTGGAACGAGATAGGCGATATATCGGTGACAGGTCAGCTGGCTGACGGCAGGAAA
>NZ_CACWPP010000138.1 GCF_902762735.1 uncultured Ruminococcus sp. | reverse complement strand
CCTGTGTCAATGTTTTGTGTTGCTACTTCCATTGTACACTATTCTCGCCGTGAAGTCCACTTCTTTTTTTCGCTGTTGCACTTACTATTATAATCTGCCGGCGCGTGGTGACGTGGGGGAGGACGTGTCGAACGTCGTCCTCTTTATTATAACCGATTTTCTCCGCCTTGTAAACCCCCTATCGTTTTTCCCGATCCCTGCCGCGTCATCATTTTTCGCGCATCTTCTTGACATTTTTTCGAGAATATGCTATTAAAAAGCCACCCTATCATTCGATGTTCTATCTCATCAAATTCCCATGATACCGCAAGATACGCATTTCATATCATGTAAAGAATGACCTTGAATGTTGTATCTTGATGTAGCTTTGTTGACCAAATGTTGTCCAAATCAGAATAAGGCAGCGGATATATCGTATAAAATCATGTAAACAAAAAGTTCAGCGAGTACGGCAAAGCCACAATCGCTGAACTTTTTGTGTATACGTCAAGCATTATTTCTGCTTTGAAAGAATCCCCTTATCCATCTCCGACACTGTATCACATAGTACCTCAATATCCTCCGCAGAATGCGAGGCAAGCAGAATGGTCTTCCCTTGCTCTTTTAGTGCAAGCAGATACTGCCGCATATCCTCTACGCCTTCCTTATCCAATCCGTTCATCGGCTCGTCCAGAATCAGAAGCTCCGGGTTTTCCATGATCGCCTGTGCCAGTCCCAAGCGCTGCCGCATACCGAGAGAATACTTCCCGACAGGCACTTTACTGTTCGGATCAAGACCGACCTGCGAGATCGCCTGTCTGATCTCCGCTTTGCCCGCAGCACCGCTGATCCTTGCAAGAAAGCTCAAATTCTGAAATGCTGTGTATCCCGGCAGAAATCCCGGTGTTTCGATGATGATCCCCATATTCTCCGGGATCGTACCATTCGTCCCAACCTGCTTGCCGTTCACGGTGATCCTGCCGCTGGTGGCAGGGACAAAGCCGCAGATACTCCGCATGAGCATCGTTTTTCCGCTGCCGTTTCTCCCGATCAGACCGTGAATTTGTCCTTGTTCAAATGAAACCGTGATGTCCTTCAAAACCGTTGTTTCACCGAATTTCTTGACAAGATGTTCAATTTCGATATATTTCATCTGTTTCCTCCGTTCTGTTCAATTCTCATGGTACGGTTCAAAATCAGAATGCAGTCAAACAGCAGGAGACTTCCTCCGATGTAGAACGTCATCACATACCAGAAAGGCGGATTTCTCGTCAAGCCTGCAATGTCGATCATATTCAGCGTATTCCAAGAAAACGGCGAAAACCACTTTGTCCCTGTCCAGTAGTCATTTGCCAGAAATGCACTGAGCAAAATCATGACCGCCCCCACAATACTGCCTGCCATAGAGCTTTTTAGCCAGACGTTGCAGCAATAAACGATCATTCCCAGAAAAGCACCGCCGAGCCATGATAAAAGGAAGGTAAACCACATTGCCTGTATCGGAGTAAAATAGGTCAGCACATCGGAGGACACAAAGAGAAATCTTGCACCTTGATCGGCTGCGATGTCTGTCCGGGCGATCGTGTTGAGCAGTGCTCCCCAGTCTGTACTCCATTCGATCCGATGCAGCGGCAGCAGGATGGTCAGCGCCATGACATACAGGTAATACACGGCAGAGGCAAGTAGGATGTAGAGCATTTGTCCGATGCACCATTTTGTCCGTCCGGCACGGACAATGACAAACAACTGGTTGGCATCCATAAACGGCGCATCGCAAAAGAGAAACAGCAGCGGCAGCGTAAACAGCAGCTTCATGTAGAACTGCGCATAGAGAAACGGAAAATTCCACGCAGTCTGGCTTGTTTCCAACAGGTCAGCGATTTTGCTGACATCTTGGATATAGCTGTGTGTCATGAGCAGGACGATGATCGCAATGAGCCAGATGCGATAATCTGTTTTCCATTTCCGAAAATTCTGAAAGCATATCTGCAAGATCGACTTAATGTAATTCATTTCGCACCCGCTTTCCGATGATGATACGATAGACCAGTCCCAAAAGGACGATCCAGCAAAGGAAAAATCCTGTATTATAGAGAAAATTCACAACAGGACTTGCCCCCTCCAGCACATTCAGTCCAATTGCCATTGTAAAGAAGCTGAAATAGGGCGGACAGGAATCCGTCAGATGCTCCAGCAGATAGGAGCAGATAAACGGTGCGCAGAGTGCGACATAGACGTTGGGAAACAGAGACGAGATCACCAGTCCGCACATACTCCACATCGCACAGCTTAAGGAAAAGATGAACGCCATAAACAGCATGAATACAAGCGGCATCCCATGCTCCAGAAAATAGCCATAGGGCGGAACCACACGAACCGGATCATGAATATAAAACGGCTTGACAAGGCTTGCAAAACCGATGAACAGTAACAGTCCCAGAAAGCAGACCAGAAAACTTGTGACTGCACAGATCGCCGCCTGTGTCCGGGCATACGGCTTTGCACCGCATCTGCCGATGATGAACGTAAAATAGCCGCTATTCCATTCCCTTGCAAACTGCGGTGCAAAGGGGAATGCCGCAAATAAGGGAATCAGCTTGCGGAAAGCGTCCCAGAAAAACAAGAGCTGATAGGCATATACCGTATCCTTGATGGTAGAGGAGGCATAGAACAGCCGGATGGAGGAAATACCGGCAATACACAGCACAGACAGCCAGAACCGGGGTGACAGGAGGAGCTGTATCGTATACGCCTTCCATAATTTCCCGGTCATCAGGACAGCTCCTTCCCTGTTTCGGCAGAGATAAAATGGGGTGAGGAGATCGGAATTGCCGTGCGGGTGCCGTCTGCCAGCGTGGTATTGGACATGGCGTAGGAACCGACAAAATACATGGGTGTCAGCTCAAAATGGAAGTCATCCACATATTTCATCGCATAGCCAAAATACAGATTTGTGAGTGTGGTATCCTTCGTCACGACCGTGCGCTCAATATTGTCTTTCACAGCAGACAGCGCTGCATTCGCACTGCAAACCGTCTGTGCGGATGCTGCGGATGTATCCAGATCCAAAGCACCCTTGCAGTCCATGAACAAAACGCCGGATCTTGACACGATCACGGAAAGGTAGGCATCGAAGTAATTGTCCTTATCATCGCCGCCGATCAGCGGATAGGACAGGAGGGGCATCTCCTCTGTCCCCAGACGGTAGCTGAAGCGGTATGCCTCATCCTCCTTTGTCCATGCCGGGTAAAATTCTGCATCCCCGGTCTGTGCAATTGCCTCCTCACGGAGCGCTGTGATGCTGTCCAGATCAAGTGCGAGGATCGTCGGCTCTCCGGCGACCGGAATCTCCAGTGTGTCAATATACTGCTGCACGATCTCCTTTGCATCGGCAACCGGGAAGTCCTCCAGCTCCGGCTTTGGAAACCTGTCTGCTAACAGTGAGGGTGTGAGATACTCGACAAAATCATCGAAGTAGACAGAGTAGATCGTATCTGCCCTTTTGGTCTTGCTGTAATTGATGTGACCGTCAGAGCAATTCAGGATGCCGCCGTCGTGCAGGTCGTAGATGTGGTAATTTCTCGCATCGACAGGCTGTGCGGACAGTCTGCGCTCCGATTCGATCTCATCCCCGAACAGTGCTTGCAGGGCATCGGTATCCCACGGGTGTACCATGCCTGTCACACCAGTCTGTGCAGAGATGTGGTTTGCCGCCGTGATCTGCTCCTCCGTGATCTGGATATGCAGCTTTTCATTGTCAGACTGAACAGCGGCAGCTTCGGAGGGGGCGCTGCTGTCGGAACTGCTTGCGGAGGAATCCGCAGGCGAAGCATCGCCCGGATAGCAGCCTGTCTGGAACAGAATGCAAACAGCGGCAAGCATTGCAAAAATGTGTTTGTATTTCATGTTAGCTCATCCTTTCTGTGAGAGAATTTCCCTCGTTTTCTCCATTGTAGCACAGTCAAAATGGCAAAACAAGTCCCCCTGCACCGAACGGTCGTCCTACGACACCAAACGGTAACAGGGGGGTTAGAGCCTGTTTCGTATCTTCCAACAGCCGTCTTTTCGGCATCTTTCCGCCCTGACTTAGCCCGTCCTCCTTGAAATACATCAAGTATTCCTGCGTCGGACGTTCGTCGTCAGGACGAAAATCTGCTCGAAAATCCGACTGTTTCCAGATACGAAACAGTCTCTTTTTTATTACATTGCAAGCGATACCTCGGCAACGAACTGCCCGTTTTCCGCATGGACAGACAGCTCACCGCCATGCCGCCGGGCAATGCCGGAAACAGACTTTAAGCCCCATCCGTGCAGGGTGCGGTCGGCTTTGGTCGTTTCCGGACGGCTGCTGTCAGTCAGCACCGGCTCTCTGATCGTGTTTTTCATCACAAGATAGAGATACCCGCCGACAGCGGAAATGGAGAGGATGATATTGGGTTCGTCTGTGTGCTGACTTGCTTCTATCGCATTGTCAAACAGGTTGGAGAGAATCATGCTGATGTCGTATTCCATATTCTCCGGAATGGGAACGGTGATACGGCAGGACACCGGAATGCGATGCTGTGCCGCTTCGCTGATCTTGACATTCACCACCGCCTTGACAACGGCACTGGAACACTCGATATGTGTCGAAATGCCGCCGAATTTCTCTTTTGTGAGCTGCGATACATAGTCCCTGGCTTTCGGCAGGTCATGTTCCTCTAACAGCTCTTGAATACAAAGTATCTGGTTCTTGTAATCATGCCGCAAAATTGATAATTCCTGATACTGCGCCCCGAGCTGCGACAGCTCCTTCTGCTGCATCTGCAATTGCAGGGCAAGCATTTCGCCTTCCATTTCATGCAGCCTTGCGTTGTGTAGCTTCTGCATGAACAGCAGCAGAAAAATGGTCATAACGCAGGAGGATACCGGCATCAGCACGATCAGAAGCGTTCCTTGCTGTTCCCCCTGCAGAACAGAATGCGCCGCCATATCCATGAAAAGTGTCACAGCAATTGAAATCACGGTGATGCTCCACTCCTGTCTGTTGAAGTGCATCTCCCGGTTTTTGTGTACATGGAGAAATAACTCATAGAACAGGAATTGAATGGATTTCGCAAGCAAGATCAGCAGGACACGCAGCAGCAGATTCCCGTCCTGTGCATCGGGCGGCAAGGGGAGCAGACGTATCAGAAAATAGACCGATTCCGATGCAATGTAGAGAAGGGCATAGCTGACAAAGATCATAATGAACTGTTCGCCCGGACTGCCCCGCAGAAACAGGACGGAGAAGGTAAATACAATGGCAAGATACCATAACTCCACAAACACGCCGGTATGCAGCACAAAGGTTTCCAGTGCATCCATCCCCACCAGTGCAGAGAACAGCACGACGGTTTTCAGTGATGTATGGGCTTCGGAGCGATAGCCGAAATATTTGACGAATAATCTTGTAAATAAGAAGCACTCGATCAGAATGGCAGCGAGCTCCACAGTAAATGCAGTCACAGCAGTCCCTCCCTTCGCAGATAGGTACGGAACTGCTCCCGCATTTGCGCAGCCCTGCGGCGGCTCATGGGTATCTCATCATGTTCGTTCTTGGAAACCTCGGACACCAGCGTGATCGTGTCCGTCCCGATCTGATAGATGAACCGAGGACTGAGCAGCCACGCTTTATGGGTGCGCATAAAGCCGTAGGGTGCTGTCAGCTCCTCCAGCTTTTCCATTGTATAGGTGCGGTGTGCAAGCTCGATGGTTTCCTTATCTGCATTGTAGAGGAATATGCTGTGCTGCATCGCAAAGAAGCACACGATCTCGGATAGATTCAGTTTCATGATCGTACCGCCGGATGTGTCCAATGTGATCTGATGCTTGCTTTGCTGAAGGCGGCGGCACAGCGCTTCTACCGCTTCTGCGGTTTCCGATTCCAGATAATCCTTGCGGATAAACCGGAACGGCGCATAGTGGATGGATTTATAGACAAAGTGACTGTGGGCAGACACAAAGAGGATCGCAGCCTCCGAGCCGCCGCTGCGTAAGCAGGAGGCTAACTGAATGCCGGACATATCCGGTATGTCAATATCCAGAAACAGCACATCGAAAGGCGATCGTTCATGTGCAGCGAGGCATGAGGCAGCATTGGAAAATGCAGTGAATGTGACCTCAAAGCTCTGCCGAGCAAACAGATCGGTTAGCAACTTTGTCATGTGCGTGATGAAGGATGGCTCATCATCTACGATGGCGATTTTTAGCACAGGGGTCACCTCCTACAGATTATTTTAGCATAATCAGAGTTAAAAATCAAGAGACTGACTATCATTCGATTTCGTCAAAATGTACTTCTATTCAATCATGTGAAGGTTTATGAGGGTATCCCCGTCAACATCTCCTGATAAGACACCCCCGTAAACTCTCTGAGAAAATCCATATCCGAGAAATTCAGTCCGTAATTCTGCGATTTGTCCCGGTTCTCTTTACCCGTATAGAGATAATCGAGCTTTTTCTGGTCGAGGTGTTCCGTGCGGAGTGCTTCACGGTCGAAGCCTTTTTCTTTCAGATGATACAGCACGATGCGGGAGATCTGCACCTGCACGATGCGGTAGCTGTCCGTGTCAGCACAGTGGTCGAGGATGCCGAGAATATCGAAGATCGTTTCTGTTGCTTTGAGGTTATCCGTATTGTACTCTGTTTCAGGAATATACTCGATATATCGGTCATTATTCAAGAATTGGACGGTACAATTCACATACGGAATGATTTTGAGCTGCGTTTCCAAGCTGATCTCGCTCCCCCGGCGAAGGCTCACCCAACGCTGTGCAAGCGAGCTGACGGATTTGAAGATGCTCCGCTTCTTCTTCGGGTTCGGGGTAAGGGGCGTATCGTCCTCGTTGGTGAAA
>NZ_CACWPP010000137.1 GCF_902762735.1 uncultured Ruminococcus sp. | reverse complement strand
GCCTTCAAACTCCATAGAGACCAGATCATGTGCGCATTTTCTGTCCATGTACTCGCTAAACTTATAGGCACCGTACCAGTTGATGATATTTTTCTGATTCTTTCCCAGATACCTTGTACATATTTCCGTCATTTTGTCAATGCATTTGTTTTTGGAATAAAAAAATAATGCTTTGCTCATCGCCGAAGCAAAATAGTGCTTTTTTTTATCGACAAACTGATAATCCGTTTTCCCGAGCGCCGCCCATTTCAGACATTTGAAATGCAGATACTGCAGCCGAAGCAGCAGCGGGCTGTCTGCCATCTCATCATAAGGGAAGACGTCCAGGAACACGCCGTTATGCTGTGCCGAATGTTCCGTATAGTCCTCCATCAGTACTGTGCCGTTCAGCCTGATCTTTGCAAATCCATGTGCAAAACTGAGATCTGTTTTTGCTGTCTGAAGAAAGAACTGCGGTTGAAGTTCTTTCGCAGCGACCTTCAAAAACCTCTCATAATTTTTACGCGTCATCCCGACATCCATATCATCGTCCCAGGGAATAAAGCCATGATGCCGCACCGCACCCAATAATGTTCCTCCGATCAAAAAATAGTCAATTCCGTGTTTATCACAGATGCGTTTGAACTCCAGTGCAATATCCAGGATACACAGCTGGAGCGTCCGCAGCGATTGTTCTGTCATGATCTTTCTCCTTCCCGATACGAACTGCTTTTCATCATTACCCCTTACTCGAACAACTTCTCAACAATCTTCTCAAGATTCTTGTTGAATGAAAGATTATTGCTTTTCAGCGTTGCCGGCATTGCCGCGACGATGTCCTCATATGACTTCAAAATCTCTGCGATATCTTTTTCATTCTCCACAACGATGATATTTCCCTGCCGTTCGGCAACTGCCTTTGCAAATATCAGTTGATGGTCATTGACGTGCTCATCATATTCTTTTTTTCTCGGGACAACGATCGGGACCTTTCCGATCTGGAGCGGCATGATAAAACTGGAAGGCCCGCCGTGTGTGATCACTATTCGTGCCTTTTCAACAAGCTCCACCATCTGAGAATACGGATACAGCTTACTCCACTCACAATGCTTCGGCTCGTATGTTGAAAAACCAGTCTGCATAATGACCGACTCCTCATGCTCCGCTGCCCACTGATCCATATATTCGACCAGTCTATTGAACGGCTGCTCGTGCGTACCAACAGTTACAAAAATCATTTTCAACTCTCCTAATCTAATTGTCCTCTTAGCCATTTATGTGCAGCTGAAAAAAGTGTGCGCATTGCGAACCAGCTTTTTCATATGTCAGAGTTGACTCAATAACAGGCAATACCCCCTGACGAACCCCTTCGTGTCCACTGGTGTCCCTAAGAATATCATTTTTTCATTTGGGGTTCATGTTTTAGAAATGCTCGGTAATGCTTCATCAAGAAAGAGAAACCAAATACGAGCACGGCTGTCAAAAGCAGATATGCCAATGTCTCTAACCCAGCGATATCTCCCAAAGCCTTCTCACACAAACGTATCGCTTTCCCGTGCATCAGGTAGCATTCCAGACTAATCGCCCCGATATATGCTGATAGCTTACATTCCTCAACGTCTACGATGCAAAGCAATGCAATCACCAACAGCACAAATGTGATACTGGAGACGCAACGGAATGCAATCGCAGCGGCTTCCTCTTTCCCATAGCTAAAATAGACTGACAAACCGAGAACAGCAAGAAGTACAGGCAATGTGATTTTTACGCGCTGAATCCATGCAAACGCTCGCTTGCCATATGCCGCAAACGTCACTCCCAGCGAAAAGCAGAAAGCCGTATCATACCAGTTCTTAGAAAAGCCCATCAACACGCAAAACACAAAATACACGACGGCTGCTGCAAACAAAAAAATCGTGCGGTGTTTCCATGCCTTAAGGAATCGAATCGACAGCCAAAAAACAAAATAATGATACAATGCCGCTAGTACATACCACTGACTTGAATCGATCGGATACAGACTCAACAAGCCGTGCAGGAACGCCAGCGGTTTATATTGCTGATGAAAAACGATCATCATGGCCAGCATGAAAAACAACTGAGCGATAACAGCCGGCACATATACTGATTCGATCCGTTTGAGCATGAAACCCTTCACATAGATGTCTTTTTTCTTTTCATAGGCGTGATATAAACCATATCCTGACAAAAAGAAGAATATAGAAACACCTAGATAACCGACCAGTCTGAAGGGAATGAGAATTGACGCTGAAGACATACGCAGCACCATATGATGGAGCATGATACTCATTATGGCGTAACCGCGCAGCACATCTGTTGTTCTTCGGTCCAAAAGAAAGGGAATATCTTTATTCGGCTGCCGGATACGGATACCGTAAAGGCAAAGGACGAAAAATAATGATAAGATCGCAGTATACACTATGGTGTTCAACATCTCAGACTTTCCTCAAAAAATACTGCCCAGATTGATAGCTTTCTTATAAACCTGTTTCATTTCTTTCCACTCAACTATAAATTTGTCCGTAACAGGATAGCAGATTTTGCCGGAGATCGTAGGCTTGTCAATCCGATCGAAAACCTCTATATAAATAGTCTTAGCACCCATCAGCTTACCGATCCAGAAGAACGGAATAGCAGGGGCCGCTCCCGAAGTAATAATAAGATCAGGACGTTCTTTTCTCAGAATCTTAATTGCTCGATAAGTATTGATCATCAGCGCTTTGATACTGCGATTAGATGGATAATAAACCGGATAGAGCTTCTCACCTTTCAGGAGGCTTCTTGCATCCTCTTTGTCAAAAGTTGCCCAGAAGCGTTCCTTATTCTCCCAAAACGGCTTCAGCATATAAAGATGCGTCAGGTGTCCTCCCGACGAACCCACTAAACAGACTTTAATTTTCTTATCGGTTTTAGCCATAAAACAATGTCACTCTTTCTAAATTCAAATTAGAGTTCATGCTATATATAAACTCATCAACTTCATTTCCCGCCTATCAATCCGCATAAATCACACAATCCATGCCGATTGATACGTTAGAAGCTAACTTACCCCTAAGCACTCCGTCAAACTCCCCACCATTTGATGAGAGGAAGAAAACAGCGATACTGCTGGAACTTTAGCATATTTTAGAGGTAGCACTCTTGCAGAAGTTGGAGAGAAAAGAAAAATGCACTCCTGCTGCGAAGATGTAGCAAGAGTGCATTTGGACACAAAAAAAGAAGCCCACCAAGCAGCTTCTAAACTTCCTTATAGAAAGGTTGTATAGAAGTAGCTCAGTGGGCTGTCTCATAATGGTTTATTCAGTTTTCAAATCACACAGTTGCCTCAATCAGTTTTTTACCGTTGATCATATATTCCTTGATTCCTTGTTCTTTCTTTTCATTGAAATTAAAACTCAGCATATACCCGGTTTGCAAATCAAATCTGTCCAAATACTCACAGACTTGCTGTTCGCCTTCTTCATTATACCGTGGTCCGCGCCATACCTTCAACTCAATGATATACTGTTCTCCCAAGTAATCAACGATCACATCAGTTCTCAGCTGATCTCTTGTTTGCGATTCAATATAAAAATTACCAGTGCCATTGATGATTGGCTTTAAATAGAGAAGAAAGAATTCACGTCCCTCTTCTTCCTTAAAACGATCCACCAGTTTTTCAACGACCTGATTATAGGTCTTGATGAATCCAAGAAAAATAGCTGGCATATCCAACTTGCCATCTTTTATAAATCTATTCTTTTCCAATTCACCGCTGTTATAGAAAACATTGTTTTTCAATTCAGCTTCCGAAAGGAAAAGATTGTAGAGCATGGTTTCAAAGGTTCGATTTGCAACGGCAACTGTATTATTATCATTTTTGATAAGGCCGTACATTTGCATCTGTGAAATAGAGTCAGTTTGTGCGGTATAGGTCAGCTTTGTACCTTCCATCAGAATGCTGCGAAGAGCTGCTCTCAGCTTGGGATATTTATTCAGCTTCCCCGTGATCGACTGGAATAAACTGTTATTCTCTGCCAAAAGCATCTTAACAGCTTTTAGAAATCCTTCCTTTGTCCAAGCGGCGGATGGTGATAAAGTCTTGCAAACACGCTCATCGATCAACTGACAAATACGGCTCACAAGGAAAGGATAGCCGCTTGTCTGATCCCAGATGAGCTTTGCCATGTTTGCCGTGTCCATGCCGGTGTGATGGTCTGCCTCGTATTCATCAAGCATACCCTTGATACCGTCTTCCGAAAGGCTCATGTCAATATCAAAGTCCGCCGCAATATTCCACGGACTGTTTTCTTTCTCGTCTTCATCCGGTCGAATCTTGCTTTTTAGATGCTTAATATCATTCACACCAGCGAGAATAACAGATTGAAATGCAGGAGTTCCTTTTGCATCTCTGCTGATATAGCTATCACGAAGCTGTGCAAGAAAATCAAGAAACACCTGTTCATCCGCAGGAGAATCGACCTCATCGATGATAAGGACAATACTCCTTTCAGATTCAAAACACCATTCCATTAAGGTGTCAAACAGCTCATCCAATGCAGCTTTCTCTTCTTTCCTTGCTATATATTCTTCGAGCTGTTCTTTTATGTTGTTCGGCAGCATTAGTCCTGCTCGGCACTCTCGCATCAGTTTTCTACAAAACGCTTTTACAAAGGATTGCTCAGATGAAAAATTAGAAGATGAAACGCCCTCGAAACTGATGCTGACGACCACATAGTCCTCTTGTAATATGTGATAAAGTGCGGTCAATGTAGTCGTTTTTCCATACTGTCTTGCTCTATTGATTGTGAAATACTTTCCAGCATCAACAAGCTCCTTGATTTTTTCTACCCTCTTAGAAATATCGACCATGTAGTGCTTTTCAGGCTTGCATACTGCCGTTGTATTAAATTCCTTCATGTATTCTTTTCCCTCCAATCTAAAGCGTTGTGATTCTCGTAACCTATCATTCTCTATTATACCATCTCCGCCCTAAAAATTCAACCCCTTTTCCACAAAAATTCAGCGTGAGAGCAGCCTCTACGCCATCCCCACGCTGACAAGCCTCTTATTTCTTCCCCTTATACGATTGACTTTTCCGTTCTCGTTTGCTCACAGGGCTGCCATTCACCATATACGTCGCAGTCAGATACTCCACAGTCTTATCGCTGTTCACCCGCTTAAAGCCGAGAAACTGTTTTAAAGTCCTCGTATTCCCCGTAATTCTCAGCTTGATGCCGAATGTGGTCTCATACTCGATCTCATCGCCGTTGACAATGCCGGACTTGATGAATGTCCGATACAAGTCTTTATCAAAAAATAGCAGTTCTGGTGCGGCATCCACACGCTCCGGCGTGATGCGGAAGGTCTTGCGTCTGACACCCACGATCCGCTGCTCATTAAGACTCCTATCCGGATTGACAAGCAGTGTCCCTTGACAGTCCAGACCGTTCACAATGATGGCCTTTCCCATCGAATTGACAGTCGGCAGCTCATGCAAACTCTTCAAAAAATCTCTGTAATGCTCCCGAACGTCTGCACCGCTGATGATCTGTTCAAGTTCCTCCCTCTGTGCTTCAAGCTGCTTCATTTTCGCAGAAATATCGTCTAAAAGTTCCTCATAAGCTGTCGTATCCCGCCCAGCAAGCTCCGCCTGTGTTTTTCCTGCATTCGCTCGTTTATAGGTCTCGGCAGTCGCATTGATCTCACTCTGGATCACAGCCAACTTCTGCTTTTCGACCTCCACGCTTGCGGTATTCGCTAACGCAAGCTCCACCTCTCGGCAGAAGAAGCTGTCCTCTCCATACGCTTCATACTCCCGTTTGAGCCGGTACATCATTTCCATAAAGCTCTGTTCGACCGCCAGTTTACAAAGGTACACTCTTTCCGTCCCCGGAATCCGGTGCAGATTCACCGTTTTTAGCACCGGATACTGAAAAGCATACTCACATCCCCTTTCCGTTTTCGGATATCCCGTCGCCATCGCACGGTAGGAAATACGTTTCAGAGGACTTCCGTCGGGGAGTGTCAGATCGGTGAACGGGCAAGGTTCTCTACCATTCGTTTTCATATACGATTTCCTCTGCGCCGTCTTTTCCAACCTCTCCTGCACACGGCTAAGAAGCTCCGGCTCGATGATCGCAGGGTGATGATTTTCAATGAAATACTGCGGCTGTACCGTCTGATTTCTGACTTGCTTATGTGTCAGGAAGTCCACAGTTGCCGTCTTTTGCATCAGCAGGTGACCAGCATAGATTTCATTTCTCAGCACACGCAGCACACCGCTTGACCGCCAGATACATCCATGCACGGTTTTGATGCCGTTTTCATTCAACATATTTGCGATTGCCGTAGAGGAATACCCATCTGCATAGCCTTCGTAGATCATTCTGACGACCACAGCCTGCTCAGGATTTATGACCCACTCGCCGTTTTCGCCCCAGTCGTAGCCAATGGTGCGGTCGAGGTTAATGACCGGCTCGCCGTTCTGGAATTTCTTCTGCAAGCTCCAACGGATATTCTCGGAAATGCTGCGGCTTTCCTCCTGTGCTAAAGCTGACATAATGGTCAGAACCAGTTCCCCCTGTGCATTTCCTGTGTCAATATTTTCTTTCTGAAAAATCACGCGAACAGGCGGATCAAGCGCTTTCAGCTCACGGATGCAGGCGAGGGCATCGAGCGTATTTCTCGCCCAGCGGGACAGACTCTTGGTGAGAATCAGGTCGAATTTATGTGCTTTTGCGTCCTCCATCATCTGGTTGAATTGGATGCGGTGCGTTCTGTTCGTGCCGCTGATGGCTTCATCGCCGTAAAATCCGGCAAATTCCATGTTGTCCTGATGGTTGATGTAGTCGATAAAATAATTTCTCTGTGTCGCATATGAAAGCTGCTGGCTGTCCTGTTCGCTGCTCACACGGGCATAACAGGCAGCTCGGATCTTTCTCTGCGCTGTTGCCCGCTTGTTCGCAGGAATCATTGTGACA
>NZ_CACWPP010000136.1 GCF_902762735.1 uncultured Ruminococcus sp. | reverse complement strand
AACTTAGAGCGCACCAATATGTCAAAGGAGCTTACCCGAATGAAAAACGACGGCATTATAGAGTGCCGAAAGAATCATTTCAGGCTGCTTAACTGTGGGGATGAGGATGTTTTATAGTTCTGAGACATTTTTAAAGCTTACTTATACAGAAACAGGTCTTTATCTTGAAAGCTCGGCATATATCTATGATCTTTATCAAAATGAAATCTTAAATGGATTGCTAATACAAACTGAGATATAAGATCTGATTTTTTAGAATAAACTTTCTTAACTCACATAATAATTCTCTCAGCACAAACAGATTTGAGAGCATCTGACAATCTGATAGCTTAGACAAGGCACCCCTGCCCTGTCTGTTTTGCTTTCTAATACCAACGACCCAAGATCAGCCCGATATTGTTTTGAACGGTTATAAATACTTATGATGAGCTTTCTGCTGAGCATCTCGGAAATGACGGATAGTTACAGCAAGTTATGCAAAAATATCAACTGGTAAAATCTTCCTTCGGATCCCGTACGGGTCACCACACACAAGGCTCAGAAATGACGTTAAATCGCCATTTCTGAGTTCTTTTTTTATCCCGTGACGGCTTCTGTCCTTTACTTGTCCTTTATACAGCTTCAGGCTGTCCTTTGTCTGTATCGTGCTTCTTGAAGTCAAGCACCGATGCGATAGCATCTCCTGCCCTCACCTGAGCCTGACCCCACACATGACATTAGATAGAAGTCGTGGTAGTTATCGTTGAGTGACCTAATGCTCCCGACACGGTGGCTGCGTCAACGCCCTCATTGATGAGAGCCGAGGCATAGAAGTGTCGCAGGGAGTGAATATCACAGAAACGGAAATTGTTTTCTTCACAGAATTCTTTGAGCCAGAAATACGGTGTGTTGTTGTTGTGGCACACGCCATAATGCTGAAATGAACTTGTGCGGAACGGTTTAGAGGTGCGCCAATAGACTACGTTCATATGGCAAACTTAACGCTATAAAAAAACTAAGATGATTGCTATGTTGGGTACATCAAAATCCATGCTCTTTGAGCCAATCCTCAATATCCGTCTGTGAGCCGCCTACACTTCCGCCACTGACTGAATAACCTTCCAAAACAGTCGCATCAGGTTCAAGCTCCTTGAATTTCGATACGGAATCAGCAAGTCCGCTGCCTTCGTGGGTAGTTACAGGTATCAGAGTTTTGCCCGAAAAGTCATATTCATCTAAAAAACTGTAGATCGGCTGCGGCATCGTGTACCACCAGATCGGATAGACCACGAACACGGTATCATAGCCGCTTATGTCAACCGAAGTCGCAAGCTCAGGAAGCTCGCCGTTATCCTGTTCAGCCTTTGCATCATCGGCAAGGTCATTGTATTCAAGGGGATAGTCCTTGACCGTCTGTATCGAAAACAGATCGCCGCCCGTATAGGAAGCCACAACATTTGCCATTGCTTCGGCATTTCCCATGTCCTCGCCCCGGAATGTAAGCTTTGAAGCAGAAGTCATCGCATCGTTTTCGCCGTTCTCAGCAGCAGTAAAGTAGGCAACAAGTATCCCATTTGTTGCGTTATCTATTTGCTCCGGCTGGCTCTCTTTAACTTCTTCACTTGTCTCACTATCCTGAGTTATTTCCGTTTCTTCCCGGGCATCTTCTGTTGCTTTGGCAGCTTGTGTAGTGTCTGCTGATTTCTCGCTTCCCACAGTTCCGGATGTCTGCGAGGGAGTTGTGCCGTTATCGCCGCTGTTTGTATTGTTTCCGCAGGCGGAAAGAAATACCGCTGTAAGTGCCAGTAAAGCTGCTAATTTTTTCATTTTGTATCCTCCTTGATTTCAGGACTTTTCTGATGACGAAGCCCATTGTTGAGCTTCTTGAGTATCATGGATATGTAATATCCGATCATGGCAAATGCCAGCATGATCGCAATATGATCTGCAAAGAATTTCAGTTTGCTTTCGGAGTGATCGAAAAACGCAAACATGACTTTCATAAACAGGTATTCTGCTATTCTGCGCTGAATAAAAGCATAGAACCCGTAACTGCATATCAGAACGGTAAAAAGACTGCATACAAGTTTTTTTATCGCTGTTTTATTTGTGTTGAGCTTTCTCTTGATACTGTTCAGCATCATGTCAATGTGATTGCCGAAGTGTATCGACATCAGCACGAAGCCCCAATATGCGGTAGTCATGTGTATCGTCCTTGCATAGCTCGCACCGCTGCGTATACTAAGGAACGGTACTGCGTGTTTTGACATTAAGATGCCGCTGATCGGCAGGGCGAGCATTATCACGCAAAGCAGGATATTGACGACAGTTATGTATATCCGATATGGTGTGTACTTTCCCTTGAATATGCTTTTGAGCCATTTATGGTTGAGTATGTGATGAAGGATAAACACCGCAAACATCGTAATTCCAAGCCATTCGTGTATGCTTTCGCCTATCAGTGAATACGCCATAAGAAGCGGCATGAGTATCAGCATAATGCTGTCGAGTATGATTTTTACTTGTTTCATCTGCTTGTTTCCTCTGATCTCATTGTATACCTTTCGCTCCGGATTATATAAGTTGCACACAGCCCCGTAAACAGCCCTGCGATACAGCCCGATACAAGCAGGAACGGCAGATATGCAATTACAGTCGTTGTTTTCATAACAAATACTGCTGCTGCCGTCTGACCGATGTTGTGAAATATCGCTCCGAAGATACTGCAAAGCCATAATTGCTCCTTGCCGATCATTTTGCGAAGTATCAGCATACCCAGCAGACACAGCACCGCACCGCTGATGCTGTATATCAGTGCAGATATGTTTCCGCTGAACATAGAGCCGAGCAGTATCCTTGCAAATACTATCATTCCGACTTTCTTTACGTTCAGCGTATACACCGCATACACCGTGATGATATTTGCAAGACCGAGCTTCATTCCGGGTATAGGTGCAAGCGTCGGGATACGCAGTTCAACTATAAATATGATAAGCGAGATCGTTGTGAGCATCGCCATATATGTGAGCTTTTTCGTGTTCATGATATCACCTCGTCTGTGCATCGGTGTCGGTTTTATCTGCGTGATCTATCACAAGTCTGTTTGGCAGGCAGACGATCGGCACATCTTCAAGCCAGCCCGTATCAACGCAGATATGGTCGGGACACTCGGCTTCAAGCATCCTTATCCTGCCGTCTTTTATTTCGATCGTATTCTTTCTGTCCTTGTATTCCACCGTAAAAGTTCTGTCTTTCTCACGGCTCAGGTCGAGCGAATAGAGAAGCGTTCCGTCCTGCGTGATGTTCACGATATTGCTTTTCGGCTTCAGGAGAATGACCGCACACCATATCACAGCACCCAAAAATATGACCGCCGCTGTTATCGCAAGCACCTTGTTCCTGCTCATTTTATCACGCTCACATTCAGTCCCTTATAGCTTTCGGAAAGCTCAAAATCGTTCTTAATACCCTCGGTAATGTATATATCGCCTTTTTCGGAAACGGCGATAAAGTCGAAATCCATACGCTCTTTCCAAAGCTGTTCGGCTCTGTCGATACCCATTACAAACAGCGAGGTCGAGAGCGAATCACACAGCCTGCCCTCATCACCTATGACGGTCACGGAAAGCAGACCGCTGTGTGCAGGCTTTCCTGTTTTCGGATCGAGGATATGCCAGTAAACTTCGCCGTTCTCCTCAAAATATCGCTCATATCCGCCAGATGTGATAACAGCCTTATCCTTGACGGAAACCGTTGCAAAGCTTCCGTCACCGTAAGGGCTGCGGACACCGATCTTCCATGTAGAGCCGTCGGGCTTTGTACCTATGGTCTGGATATTTCCGCCGAGATCAAGCAGAGCCGATGTGATACCATTTGCTTTCAGCTCCTGCACCGCAAGATCACCTGCATAGCCTTTGCCGACTGCACCGAGGTCGATCTGCACACCGTCGGGAACTGTCAGGGTGTTTCCGTCAAGCGTTATCCTGTCATAGCCGACATTTTCAAGCAGTGCCGCAAGCTCCGCATCAGTCGGGACATGATGCTCGTCCGTAGTAAAGCCCCAAGCCGTCAGCACGGGATAAAGCGAAATATCAAGCGCACCGTCTGTTGTATCGCACATATCCAAAGCAAATCGCACAAGCTCCGCCGTATCGTCGGAGAGCCCTGCCGTGCCGTTATGATTTGCGGCGTAAACTTCGCTGTTTTGGTCGGTCACGCTCCACAGCTTTTCAAGTGCCGTGATCTTATTCTCGGCAGCCTTGACCGCTTCGTCGGAGTTTTCACCGTATGCGGTAACGGTTATATAGGTGTCCATTGCAAAGAACGATTCGTCTGATTTTTTCACATCATTGTTTTTTTCGTCCTTTCCGCAGGAGGTCTGAGCGATCAACATTATTATCAGCACGATATAAGTGATAAGTCTTGCAGTAAAAACTGCTGATTTTCTGTCCACAGCTTTGACCTCCTTTTGAAAAGTCTATTCATACTCTCTCCACCAACGCTCGTGGAAATTTTCCGAATCATTCAGCGACATGGTTTCGCAGAGCTTTGGTGTTATGACCTCAATGTTCTTTTCCTCACAGGCTGCAGTGATACGTTCGGGAGAGTCGTCCCAGCCGTGGTCACTCAGCACGAACGCTCCCCAGTGTATCGGCATTATAGCCCTTGCTCCAAGAGTTTCAGCCGCCATAGCGCTTTCTTCGGGGAACATATGCCAGTAATGCCAGTTGATGTTATACTGTCCGCAGTCGGGCATAAAGAGGTCAAAGTCTCCGAAGCGCTTATGTATCTCCTCAAAATGCGCACCGCAGCCCGTGTCGCTGCTTTCCAGTATCTGATGATGTTCGTCCTTCAGCACCCACGAACAGAAATGCGTTGTCTGCTGATTGTCGAGCGCCCTGCCCGACTTGTGGTTCGCAGGAGTGCAGTGTATCTCCAGTCCGTCGAGGTCATAGCTTTCCCACCACGCAAGGTTTGTCACTTTGCTGTCATCATCTATCCAGCGGGTGATGTGCTTGTCGATACCGAGGGGAACGATATAGTGCGCCGTCTTGCTTTCAAGTGCCTTTATCGTGTCCATATCAAGGTGATCGTAGTGGTCGTGAGTGATAAGCACAGCGTCGATCTCGGGCAGATCATCAACTGTGATACCCGGCTCTGTAAACCTTGCCGGACCTATCCATTGAAACGGAGAGGATCGCTTGCTGAACACGGGATCAACAAGGATATTTTTGCCGCTCATCTGTATCAGCGATGAGGAATGACCGAGCCAAGTTATCGTCACATCACCGCCAGCCGCTTTTGTGAAGTCAGGCGTTTCAACGGGCAGACTATCCTTCGGCGCTGTACCCTTATCAGATACCCTGTTGTCGGCATTTACTCCTTCGATCTCCCATTCCGACGGATAATAAAACTTCTTGCCGTCAAAATAGCCCTCTGCACGTTTGGCGTAGTCCTCTCTGTCTGCTTTGGTCGGTCTGCCACCGAATACAGGGTAAGCCCTCATAAAAATGAGGGCAAAACCTATCAGTGCTGCTATTACAATGATCGTCCAGAGCATAATTCTCACTATCCTGTGATTTTTTAAGGGTTTCTTCATTTTCAATTCTCCGTATATATAACAGCAGCTATACGATTCAGCTCCGGAATACGGGCAATAAGCTGTATAAATACTGTCTTACGTTCGTCTTTCAAGATGCAGCTGCTCATATCAGACCTTTATCTTGCAGCCATGATTCTATTGCTTCATATGTCTTATTCGTAGCAGTCAGCCCGTCCCTGACATCAGCACCCTTGCAGACCTCACGGATAAACGGCATCGTTTCGTCGATGCTGTCAGTGGCAGCCGTGCAGAACGGAACGATCGTCTTGCCGTTCAGGTCATAGCTTTCGAGGAATGTTCCCACAGGCATCGGAGCATTGAACCACCATATCGGATAGCCCACATAGATCACATCATATCCGTCAAGGTCATCGGGGATATTTGCAAGATCGGGGCGCATATTCAGCTTTTCCTCGACAAATGCCCTCATAGCCGTTCCGCCGTAGGACTGCGGATAATAGCGCTCTGTGTGTATCTGATAGATGTCCGAGCCTGTCGCCTTTGCGACCTTTTCTGCGGCATCGGTCACATCGCCTACATACTCTCTGCCGCCAATGTTAAGGCTTGCGGAGGAAGTGGCATCAACACCGTCTGTGTCTATCACCTTGTCACGGGAGAAATAAACCACAAGCGACTTTGCTCCCGACTTTTCAAGACTTGGCACATTCTCTATCTTCGATCTCGGAAAGAATACGATAATAAGTCCTATGATGATAATTGCAAGTATACCAATAATTACTGCAAGCAGTACACGCAGTAACGAAAACTTTTTCTTTGCCTTTTCTGCCATAATATCCGCCCCTTTCAGGAAACGGCAGAGCGTGTGACACTGCCGTTTTTATGTTTGTTTAATCTGCTGTTGCCGAAAGAATATACTTCACAACTTCGGGATTATTGTGGTCAATGATCTCGCTGTGACCGAGATCAAGCGCGTCTATCTTTTTCATATCCTCATCGGTGAGTGTGAAGTCCCAGATAGCAAAATTCTGCTCCATTCTCTCCTTGTGTACCGATTTCGGCAGGATAGACACACCGCGCTGTGCGTTCCATTTCAAAGCGATCTGAGCGGCGGTCTTGCCGTATTTCCCGCCGATCTCGGTAAGAACGGGGTGTGTGAAGATACCGTGCTTACCCTCTGCAAGCGGCCCCCAAGCCTGCGGAACACAGCCGTACTGCTTCATGTTCCCGATAGCGTCATACTGTGCGTAGAAGGGGTGCAGCTCTATCTGATTTACCATTGGCTTTACGTCCACGATCTCCGCAAATTCGGTGAACTTTCCGATATAGAAATTGGAAACACCGATAGCCTTGACCTTGCCCTCATTGTAAAGCTCGACCATAGCTCTCCAAGCGCCGTACACATCACCGTAGGGCTGGTGTATCAGCAGAAGATCAAGATATTCAAGACCGAGCTTTTTCATACAGCGCTCAAAGCCCTTCTTGGCGTTCTCGTAGCCCATATCGCTTGTCCAGAGCTTTGTGGTGATGAAAAGCTCCTCACGCTTCACAAGACCTGTGTTGACAGCTTCCCTGACAGCAGCTCCGACAGCTTCTTCGTTCATATAGAGAGCTGCCGTGTCGATCAGACGATAGCCCACGCTGATCGCATCAAGCACAGCCTGCTTGCATACCGCAGGATCGGGAACCTGAAAAACGCCAAAGCCTTCGAGGGGCATTTTAACACCGTTTGATAATACTGCATATTCCATAACAGATACCTCGTATAATAGATTTTAGGTTAGTTTCAAGAGTACCCCAATGAACCTCTGCCACGCTCGGTTGAGTAAGGCAGCAGTGAAATCGTAATGAGCGTA
>NZ_CACWPP010000135.1 GCF_902762735.1 uncultured Ruminococcus sp. | reverse complement strand
TTGATGTTATCTTTCCCCCGCCGCAGGCGGGGGAAAGATAACCGCCAACTGTATTCAATTCCCGATATAACATCGTTTATTTTGGTGTATCAGCGGGATGATCACATTATATTATTGACATGGCGATGCCCTGACATTTCAGTGGGAGGGCATGATGCGATCACACAAGAAGGAAGTGCGTTTAGCTTGAAACAACTGGAAATGTTCGGAGAACTCAAATATATCAGCGGCAGACCATGCCTTATCTACAAGCAGGAAAATGCCCGATACCTGCTGATACAGCTCACACCCGAGCGGGACATGGACAAGGTGGGAGATGTGATAAATGAGGCGGCAGGACTTACTGACGAGAATTTCTGCTTTTGCGCACTTGAACTCAATGAGCGCGAATGTGTGCCGCTCAAAGCAAAGCAGTACCTTACCCCGCATAACGGACGGCTGTTCAGCACAAGTATCTATTCGCCCGATGACAAGGTGACTTCTGCATGGGCGGCAAACTATATGCCCGCTCCCGAAAGGCTGAATGAAAGCGGCGATGTGCAGGCTGATCTCAGGGCGGCAAACGAGATGCAAAAGCGTGAACCCGATGCGCCGATAGCACCGATGCACGGTTTCAGCACGGGTCTCTGCGATATGACAGATAAGTCTGTAAGCGGAAAGCCGCACAGATACGCATTCCGAAAAGGGGCGATGGAACTTCTCGACCTTATAGAAATGGAGCTTGTACCTGCGCTGAAAAAAAAGCTGAGACTTCCGCCCGAAACAAAGGTCATACTGGGCGGACACGGTATGGCAGGCATGTTTGCGCTCTGGGCAGGCACTATGGCTGACAGCTTCTATTCAGTGGCGGCAGTATCGCCTGCACCTCTGCCCGAATGGTGGGCAGAACATGTCGCGCAGTACAAACAGATGGCTGATTATATATATGTCAGCTACGGCAGTGATGAAGTCACTCCGCTGACGAGAAGCACCGAGGACAGGGCGAACGGTGTACACGTCCCTGCGGGCGATGACGGCGCTGTGCCTTATATCAGAAGCTCCCCCGATTTTTGGGTGACTGAGTGGGCTGATGCTTTCTATAAAAATGACAGACTCCATTACAGCGCTGCACGAAGCGGCGGGCATAATGACAACGTTCAGGCGGCACTGGCTGAGGGCTTTGCATGGGGCATGGGCTGTAAAGACGGGCTGTTCATAAAAGACGGCTGTGTTATCAGCTGTAAACCCGATGCGGGAACGGCAAAGATCGTCATACCCGATGGCGTGACAGGTATCGCGGCAGAAGCGTTCATGGGCTGTGACGGACTGACAGAAGTGTATCTGCCCGACAGTATCAGGGAGATCGGATACAAGGCGTTTTTCGGATGCAGAAAACTTGCGCATATCCACATTCCCGAAAGCCTTACACGCATTGGAGACTATGCTTTCAGCGGAACTGAGTGGGAAAACAGTTACAGCGGTGACTTTTTGACAGTAAACAATATTCTGCTGAAATATAAGGGCAGTGACAGGGCTGTGACCGTCCCCGACGGCGTCACTGAGATAGCTGTCCCCGGATTTGAAGGCTGTGACACGGTCGAAGAGGTCACTCTGCCCGAAAGCGTGGTGAGATATTTCGGCTTTATCGGCTGTGAAGCACTCAGGCGTATAAGCATACCTGTGCCGAACAGCAGGCTGGAGATAGGCAAAGCGTTCCCTAACTGCAAAAAGCTGGAAGTGCTGACAGTCGGGGATAAGGAATATCAGATAAAAGGCTGTACCGCTTTCACCGAAGAAGCACCCAACAGCCACACTGAAAGTGCGGATAACGCTGCACCTGAGAAAAGCGAAAAGGATACTGCCGATGCCGCATATGAGATGTGCGGCGGAAACTTCCCGCACGGCGGCACAAGGCTGATAAAGACATATCTTGATGAGAACGGCAGGCATACGGATAAAAGCAGTGCTGTAAGGGTGCTTGTGACTGAGACAGGCACTGACGGCAGTACTCTTTTTGAGGATACGATGGATATTGATGAAGCTGAGTTTTTCGGCATGGAAAAGTCCTTCTGCCGCGAACCCGCAAAAAAGCCCGCCGATGACCGTGCCGCTGATATTGATGAGGTGCTGGCATGGGTATCGCGCAAACTGCCGCCTCAGCCCTGCATAAGATTTACAGCCAAAAAAAGCAGTACCACAAGATTTTCAAGCAAGCTGGGAGGTCTGCCGTATTACCCTAAAGGTGCAGAACTTCCCAAAGACAAGGACGGCAGACCGCTCAGACTGCTGGCACAGCTGAATTTCCGCGAACTGCCGAGAATACCCGATTTCCCCGAAAAAGGCATTTTGCAGATATTTATCGCTGAGGACTACATGTACGGCATGCCCGATGACCTTGTGACACAGGACAGTTTCAGGGTGATATACAACGACAGCGATGTGGTGGACGACACTATGCTGATGGGCGAAGAGGACCTGCCCGAATACAGCGACGAGTACGGCGTTTTCCCGTTTGACGGCGAATACAGACTTGTGCCCAATGCGCCCGATGTGATGCAGCCGACTTTCTGCGACTACCGCATGCCCGATGTTTTTGTGGAAAGCTATAACAGGCTTTCTGCCAAAAAGATAGATAACTATTACTGCATAAGTCAGGAGGATGCCAACAGGATAAGCGGCAGGAACGGTCATCAGGAAGCATATGTGGGCGGCTACCCGTTTTTCAGACAGCTTGACCCGCGCGGGAATGACGATGTTCTGAAAGAATATGACACGGTGCTGTTTGAACTTTGCAGTTTCACAAAATGCGGCATAGAAGTCATGCTGGGAGACGTGGGGGCTGCTGCTTTCCTGATACGCAGAGAAGATCTTAAAAATCTGGATTTCTCCCGCGTGCTTTATAATTACGACTGCTGCTGACTTATAGCACACCACTGCAAAATACCTTTATCAATGAGGAAAGATAACCGCCAACTGTATTCAATTCCCGATATAACATCGTTTATTTTGGTGTATCAGCGGGATAATCACATTTTGATTTAAAATCCCAATTTGGTCGTGTATTGTTCCCCCGCCGAAGGCGGGGGAACAATACGAAAGAACAGCCATTTTGTATCATCAGCAATACATATCAAAATTGGGAGGATTTAAAAAATCAGATCGCTATATATACGGGACTGCTGATGATACGGCAGTCCCTGTGTTTTTGTGAAGAATGATGTATAACGCTTTACTTTTTGGCGCAGATGTGGTATAATCAACGGGGAGTAAATATGTATATCAGGTGGTGACAGCATGAAGAAAAAAACAAAAATGATAGTTACTGTGGCTGTGGCGGCTGTTCTGCTGTTAACGGCGATGGTGATCGAAATGATACTGGTTTTCAGAATAACCACCGAACAGGCAAATGAAGCAGGAAGCAATAAGCTGAAAGAAGTCAGCGGAAAGCTGGAAGATACGATAAATGAAGCCCGCGCTAACCTGATGAGTATGGCTCTGGGCGTTCAGAACGTGAAAGATGATAAAGAAGCGCTTGAAAGCTACATAATTCAGCATAAAAAGGAGCTTAATGAAGCCACAGGCGGCGTGTGCTACAACGCATATGCCGCAGGCACGGGCTGGGCTGTCATACCCGATTTCGATGCGCCCGACGGTTATGTGGCGTGCAAAAGAAGCTGGTATATGGGCGCAAGGCGCAGTATGGGAAACCCTTATGTTACCGATCCTTATGTCGATGCGGCAACAGGGCATATATGCTACACCGTGTCGGTAATGCTGAGCGACGGCGACACTGTTGTTGCGCTCGATTACAACATGGAAAAGATCAAGGAGCATATACAGCAGATATACGCAAATGGTGAGCGCGAAGCTGTGATAGTCACCGAACAGGGCATTATCGCAGGCTGTACCGACCCCGAGCTGGTGGGCAAGGAGCTGATAACGGGTCTGCCCGAGTACGCTGAGATATTCTCAATGGCAAAATCAGGCAGCGGCACGGTAAGCCTCAGACGGCGGGGAGATAATCTGTTCGCTGTGAGATCGGCTTTCGGCTGGTTTCTGATAGTCAGCGAGAACGATCTTTCCTTTTACAGAGCCTCTTTTCTGCCCATAGCGGCTATGCTGGGCATATCGCTGATAGTTTTCGCGGTGCTGATATACATGTACATGACCACAGCAAACGCCGCCAAAAAAGCAGAGGACGCACTGGACGGCAAAGAGAAGTTCCTCAGCCGCATAACCGCAGGGCTTCAGGAACCTTTGCACAGGATAGTTGCAGGGGCAAGTCCCGAAAATATCAGAAGCTCCACCGACTATGAGGCTGAGTTTGAAAGTATCCGCACCGCGGGAAGCAAGCTCAGCGAGATGATAGCAGAGATAACCTCCTATAACAGCATCGTCAACACCGAGAAAAAGCAGAAATGGAAACACCCCAGAGGTCAGGGACTGACAGTTGACAGGCACTTCAAACGGCTTATCAGCATAGCGCTGGTGCTGGTGTTCGTGATGAGTATGTACATCACCACCACATCTACCTACCGCTGGGGCAAGGGTCAGCTGAAAGAGGAACTGCGCAGCTGCACAGGACAGATGAAGATGTGGATAAGCTCGCAGAAGAGCATACTGGATATGTTTTGCAGTGTTATCTCGACAAACCCCGAAATGCTGAACGACTATGACGGCATGGTGGATTATCTCGATGACATCACTGTGCAGTACCCCGATATATCGGCAAGCTACATAACCAATCCCGAATGGGAACATACCGTGATAATGAACAACGGCTGGGAACCGCAGGAAGGCTGGCACGTTGAGGACAGAGAATGGTTCAAACAGCTGGAAGCCTCCGAGAGCGGCTGGTGCATATCAGCGCCGTACTATGACGAACAGACGGGTCTTTACTGCGTAACGCTGGCAGAGAAAGTGTGTGATGCGAAAACAGGGAATTATCTCGGCAGTTTCGGCATTGATTTCTACATGGACAAGCTGGTGAACATACTTGGCGGAAAATACGCCGATAACGGCTATGCATTTATGACAGATGCCGAAGGTATCATAATCAGCCACCCCTGCCCCGATTACCGCATGACCGACAGTAAGCCTACCAACGTGGCTGAACTGCCGTATATTTCCGTAAAGCCCGATGCTGACGACATATCGTTCATAGTTGACTATGACGGCAAGCTGAGGGCAATTATGGCTGAAAATACGGGCGCGGCAGGTTTTACGGTCTATCTTTCAAAAAATATCGCCAGCGTTTACAGCGGTATACTGCTGTACGGTTTGGTGTGCCTGGTGATACTTATAGTCTGCATAACGGCAGTTTATATGCTTATGGACAACCTTATAGCTTTGCAGGAGGAGGCTAACCATCAGCTGAAACAGTCAGCTGATTCCGCTATCGCGGCAGACGAGGCGAAGAGCAGTTTTCTCGCACAGATGTCCCACGAGATACGCACTCCCATAAATGCAGTGCTGGGCATGAATGAGATGATACTGCGCGAATGCACAGACGATGAGATAAAAGACTATGCACTGAACATACAAAGCGCGGGACGCACCCTGCTGTCACTTATAAACAGCATACTGGATTTCTCAAAGATAGAGGACGGCAAGATGGAGATAATCCCCGCCGCTTACGGCACTGCCTCGATGATAAACGATCTGGTAACTTCGGTATCGTCAAGGGCGGCGGCTAAAGACCTTACGCTGAAAGTAAATGCCGACCCCTCACTGCCCGCAAAACTCGTCGGCGATGACATGAGGATAAAACAGGTAATTTCAAATCTGCTGACAAATGCGGTCAAGTACACCGAGAGAGGTTCTGTGACGCTGACGATAAAAGCGGAGGAGATCTCCGAAAAAGATATGATGCTCTATGTTGAAGTGGCTGACACAGGCATCGGCATAAAGGAAGAGGATATAGGTGCGTTGTTTGAGACTTTCAGGCGGCTCGACGAAAAGCGCAACAGAAGCATCGAGGGCACGGGACTGGGCATGTCCATAGTGACAAAACTGCTTAAAATGATGGACAGCGAACTGCATGTTGAGAGCATTTACGGCGTGGGAAGTACCTTCTGGTTCAGGCTGAAACAAAGCGTAGCCGACAGTTCACCGATGGGCAAATACAGCAGCAGGAGCGTGACACACAGAGATGATAACGCGAAGCATATCTATGCGCCCGATGCAAAAGTGCTGGTGGTAGATGACAACGAAATGAATATCAAGGTGGCTGTCAGCCTGATGAAGATGTACGGCATAGTCCCCGAAACGGCAAGTTCGGGATATATGGCACTTTCGATGATAAGGGAAAAGCGTTATGATGTGATACTGCTGGACCACATGATGCCGGGCATGGACGGCATCGAAACGCTCAACAGGATAGACGAGCAGGGCATGAGAGATGCCGAGACCACCATAATCGCGCTGACAGCAAATGCGGTCGTGGGGGCTAAAGAAAGCTATCTGAAAGCGGGTTTTGACGACTACCTGACTAAACCTATCGAGAGCCGTCTTTTAGAAAAAACGCTGAAAAAATATTTGCCTGCGGAGAAGGTAACGATGGTGACTGAAAAGGAAAAGAAAGAAGCTGAGGAAGTTCGTACCGACAGCTTTACTGTGGGAGAACTTCAAAAGATGTGTGAGCTGGCAAGCGGTCTTAACCCTGTGCTGGGGCTTGAATACTGCATGGGTTCGCGCGAATTTTATCTGGATACGCTGGCAGGCTTCGCAGATGCCGACAGATCCGACAAGCTGGCTGAAATGTTCGATAACGGCAGTCTTGACGACTATCGTGTGCAGATACACAGTGTCAAGAGTGCGGCGCTGACGGTTGGCTACCAGTTGTTGAGCGAGCATGCAAAGCTGCTGGAGTTCGCCGCACGCGACGGTGACAGCGAGTATGTCAGAAGCAAGCATGCCGATGTGCTGAAAGAATACAGGGCGAGCATCGAAGGCGCCAGATCAATAATCGCATTTTTCAGCAAAAACAAATGTGATTATCCCGCTGACACACCAAAATAAACGATGTTATATCGGGAATTGAATACAGTTGGCGGTTATCTTTCCCCCGCCTGCGGCGGGGGAAAGATAACATCAACTCAGTTTTTC
>NZ_CACWPP010000134.1 GCF_902762735.1 uncultured Ruminococcus sp. | reverse complement strand
TTCATCATGTGGAATCCTGTGATAACATAGTCGGGATAGCTGTCAAACAGCTCCTTATATCTGTCAAGGATATTGAGTATTCCGTTATGAGCGCAGCCGGACAGAAGCCAGCGTTTGCCGTTCTGTGTGATGACAAGGCACTGCTCATGCATAAAATCGTCCTCGGTTTTTACACCGTCTTTCAGACAGGACAGCTTTCTGTTTCCCTGCGGATAGCACCGCCTGCCTGTGATGCCGCTGAACAGGAACAACTCATCGTCAAGCTGCATATCGCCGTCTATCAGCCGGACATTCGGTAGTTTGAGGATATCGGTATCAATGCCGATGTAGCGCTCGCCGTTGTAATGCGGTTCGGCAGCTAACCTCTGCATAATGATCTGTGCAGTATGGTTGAGCTTTGAAAACGGCAGGATACCGCCTGAATGGTCGTAGTGACCATGACTGAGGATAACTGTATCAACGGCGTTCAGATCAACGCCGAGTGCTTCGGCATTTCTGACTACTGCGTCCGTCTGCCCTGTGTCGAGCAGGAGTTTATGATTTTCAGTCTCAACATAGATGCTGAGTCCATGCTCTGCAATACAGTTTTCATTACCGCAGGTATTCTCTACAAGGGTTACAATTCTCATCAGTGTTTACCGCAGCCATGATCTCCGCAGGAATGACCTTCGCTGTGTTCATGGTGGTGGTCGCAGGTAGGGTTCTCGTTCTGAACAAGTGTCTGTGCAAGGAAAGCCTGTACCGCTTCATCGGCACTGCCCATATTACCGCCGTAGAGGGTGATGCCAGCCTCCTGCATAGCCATCTGTGCGCCTCCGCCGATACCGCCGCAGATCAGAACGTCAGCCTGTGCATTCTTCAGGAATCCTGCAAGAGCGCCGTGTCCTGCGCCCATTGTTCCAACTACCTGCTCATTGATGATCTTGCCGTCAGCAACGTCATAGAGCTTAAACTGCTCTGTTCTGCCGAAATGCTGAAAGATCTGACCGTTTTCATAGGTTACTGCGATTCTCATAATACTGCTTCCTTTCCGTGCGATCTCCTCCGAGATCGTGTTATCAAGAGTATAATTTCCGCCTGAAATGATGATGCGTCTGCCCTCGACCAAAGCCTGAGCAAGTTTTTTTCTTGCGGTATCATAGATAGCCGTGACAGTTGTCCTCGCCACGTTCATCTCCTGAGCGCATTGTTCCTGCGTCTTTGACTGATGATCTATAAGACGTATCGTTTCAAACTCGTCAAGCGACATAACGACCGTATCGTTTGCTGTATCCTGATCGGGCGCAAAGCTCCAGTAATCAGGGTAACAACAGATACGGCGTGATTTCTGAGGTCTTGGCATAATAGCATCTCCTTTCTGACTTATGTCGATCATAACATATTTCTCGACTTATGTCAAGTATGATCTTGGCGTTTATTGACGGATATTGCTTCATTTGGTATAATTTTCTGTGGGAGTGATATTGTGAATACGAATCTTGAATTGTTCCTGACCTTTATGAAGATCGGGGCTTTTACCTTCGGCGGCGGTTATGCGATGATACCGCTGATACAGCGTGAGGTCTGTGATAATAAGCATTGGCTGAATGAGGATGATATACTTGAAGTTGTTGCGATAGCAGAATCAACACCGGGTCCGGTTGCGATCAATGCTGCTACCTTTGTAGGCAGCCGTACCGCCGGAACGCTCGGTGCTGTCTGCGCAACGCTGGGTGTTGTTCTTCCGTCGTTCCTTATTATCTCGCTTATTTCTTTTATCCTGAAAGCCTTTCAGGAGTCAAGAGCCGTGCAGTATGCCTTTATGGGTATCCGTGCAGGCGTTCTTGCATTGATACTCAAAGCGGTATATACCATGCTCATGGCGACTAAAAAGCACGCTGTTTCCTATGTTATCATGGCAGCGGCATTGGTGCTGACAGCTTTCCTGAAAATAGATGCGGTGTTCGTGATCATCGGCTGTGCGATATTCGGGCTTATATGGTCGCTGATATTCAGAAAGGAGCAGAGCGATGATATGGATCGAGCTGTTTCTGACCTTCCTGAAGATCGGTGCGTTTACGTTCGGCGGCGGATATGCAATGCTTCCTCTGATACAGAGCGAAGTCGAGCGTCACGGCTGGCTTACGCAGGCGGAGGTCGTGGATCTCATTGCTGTAAGTGAAAGCACGCCTGGGCCGCTGGCGATCAATATGGCTACATTCGTCGGCATCCGCACCGGCGGAGTGCTTGGTGCTGTCTGTGCAACACTCGGAGTAGTTCTGCCGTCCTTTGTGATCATCCTGATCGTAGCGAAGTTTTATGAAAAGTTCCGCAAGAGCCGTGCTGTTGACGGTGTGATGTACGGTCTGCGTCCTGCTGTGATAGGGCTTATCGGTGCAGCATTCCTGTCTGTGGGAATGACGGTTTTCTTTCCAAACGGTTTACAGACCACTGTTTTTTCAGGTGCTGGCTTTTGGTTATCACTTGCAATATTCGTTATTGGTGCAGTGCTTGCTTTCAAAAAACTGCACCCAATAGCGATCATAGGCATTTCTGCTGTTATCGGCATAGTGGCAGGATATGGACTTGGATTATAAAAAGGAGAATAATTATGACAGAAGTACAGCTTGTTCCGCTTGAATCGTCCGACAGAGAACAGTTTATAAAGGACAATCAGGAAGCATTCAACTATGGTGCTATGGAGGAATTCGGCTGCCGTGATGAACATTTTGAGGATGACGGGCAAATCATTTCACGCGAGACGATTGAGCAGTCCATCGACAGCGGTGAGGCATACAGTATTTGAAGAATACATCCCCCCTCACCAGGCACTTTGACTCGCTACCTGATGAGGGGGGATCAAATTATAATATTTATTTCACGTTGAATGTATTGACTTCAGCACCACCCCATTCAACGACTGTGAAGCCATTTCTTTCAAAGGTCTCAAGCTGCTGAGGCTCGATCGCCACAGTATTTTCAAGCGGAACATACGCCATAAAGACACGGCACTCACTATCGGGTGTCGGAGTGATCTTCAGCTTCGCAGAATTTGTATAGGCATCGCCCTGGAAGGATATGAGGTTATACGCATTATGTTCCATAAGAGGCAGCCAGTAAACGATAAACTCGTTCATTTCCTGTTCGTTCAAGCCTATATATGTGAGCTTTTTTTTGAGGAATGACTCGGTATCACTGCCTGCAACACAGAAGCCCGTGGAGAAATCGAAGCGTGTACGGCAGTTTACTGCGTCCCAGAAGAGATACTTGTGATGTGAACCGTCCGCCTTGTTCACAAGCGTTCCGTCTGGATAGGCGGTCACATCCCAGCCGTTGTTGTATTTGGGATAGGTTGTGGAGAGATCAGCTTCCGTCAGTTCAAGCTCCACATGAACGTCTTTCACCTTTTCGGGATAGAGGTAGATAACCGGCTTTTTGGCAACCTCGTCAAAACGTATCACCATTTTGCCGTCTTCCCCCAGCGTGTTGATCCAGCCACACTGTCCGTTGTATTCGGTAAACAGCCATGTGCTGTTGCCGTTCATCGCACCGGTTTCGATCAGACGTGTATCTGCCGGAATGGAAGCGATGACATCATAGCTTTCATCAGGGCCAGAATACAGCTTCAGCCCATCCTTCAGAACATAAAAAGGTACGCCCCACTCAAATCGCTCATCCGGTTCTACATAAGAAACCTGACTTGTTTGATTTTTTTCAAGCAAAACTCTCAGCTTACTCAGAATGCTCGGATACCTTTCGGAAACGGCTTTCTTTTGAGAACCGTCAGCATAATCGAGCGTTATTGAAAAACTTATTTCGCTCCATCGTCTCGGTGCTGACAAAACTTCAAGATAACATCCATAGGCCTCAGACATTATTTCGTTATATTCATCTTCTGAGATCTGTATGATCAGCGGCTCTGCATCCCGATTCTCTGTATGATCGGCGAAAGACAGAATCTTTTTTTCGCCTTCCTGATAAACCCTATATACTATTTGTGCTCCTGCAACTCCGCCCGCTTCTGTAACGCTGAGCTCGGCAGGCATTTTTAACGCCTGGATAAGCTCTCTCTTCATCAAGCATAAATCAAACACATTCAGAACATTATCATTGCAGAAATCAACTGCTTTCCAGTTGGCAAGATGCGTGTCCGGCACGGCAAGCAGCCATTTCTGTAACAGTACGACATCAGCAACATTGAATTCGCCGTCATTGTTCACATCGCCCATCCGATAAGGCTGTATATCCGGTTCAGATCTGTATCGGAAAACGCCGTTTTCCACGATCAGGTCATATTCCTCTTTCTCATTTGCAGTAATTGTAACTTCACCGTCGCTGCGGGCAGATACAACATAAAGTGTCAGCATATTATCCGCATCGAAAGCACTTGCTGTTCTCATTGTCATGCTGTGTCCGGCAACATTCTTATCAGAAGTCTCTACCGTTTTAGATTGCGTTTCCTTGCTGTAAGGATAGCTCAGGCAGAACAGCGATCGCACCGTTCCGTTTTCAAAAACAGTCGTAAAGTATCTATCGTTCCCTGTTTCGACATTCGGGAGCACGCCGTTCACGAATGCGTAAAAATCGCCGTCCGTAACACAGGAATTGAGCGTATAGATCGTTTCCTCCGGATGATACACGTTCTCGCAGGTGACAGTCGTTCCATCGTTTCCTGCATCCACAATATAGCTGTAATAGCGCTTATACTGCACCTCCGCAACAATATCTTCATGCGCAACAGAATCCAATGTCGTTTCTTCCATCGTGACAATGTATCTGCCGCTTTCTTTCGGCGTGAATACATATCCGAAATTCACATCCTGAACTGCAAACTTATTCTCGGAACAAACAATGAGTGCAGGATCGCTCAGAAAGCTGTGTGCCATAAAGTATACCGAGTTATCCTGCATCCTGAAATGATCCGGATACTCTTCAACGAGTGCGAAGTAATCGTCAGCCATTTTCGGATAAGTGTATTCCTCCGCTGAAACAGGCAGCGGAACAGAAAATGCCAGAGCCAGAGCCGATAGAATAGCACATATACGCTTTTTCATATGATTACCTCCTGTTCTCAGTAGGGATACATTGTCGGTCATTCAGTTTTATAGTGAGCGGCATATTGCTGCTTATCTTCATTATAACACAGTATATGCGGTATTACAAGGGGTAAACGAAAAAAGGCTGCTGATACCGTGTGAACAATATCACGCGATTTCAGCAGCCCTTATCATTATATTCACTTTTCCACGCTGACCGTCACGCCGGATTTAAACCGGAACTCCAAATAGTCATCGTACACAGTCACTTTTTCAAGCAACTTCTTTACAAGACTGCCATCAAAAGCGGTAATCTCGCACTTCTGCCGCTCAATAAACCGCTGAAGCTGTCTTATCCGTTTCTTGTGTTCCGACTTTGCTGTACCGTCCATATCCGACTGTGCCTGAAGCTCACGCAGTCGGAGGATCTCCTCGGTAATGTCATCGTAGTTCTCACGGCGTTCTGTTCTATCGATCAGTTCCTGCTGAAGTTCAGCCATTCTTGCAGCCAGTGCAGCGGCACTTTCCGGGTGTACCTCGTTGATCGCTGTTTCAAGGTTTTCTTTCAGTCTTGTCAGGTAATCGTCGCTGTTGCCGACCATTTCATTGAGTGCGTCGAGAAATGCTTCTATCAGTATCTCCTCGTTGAGCGTTCTTGCATGGCACTCGTCTTTATGCTCCAGCCTTGTCAGGCACTGCCACACGACTGACTTCTTGCCGCGGTTGTTCCAGTGGATCTTGCGATACTCCTCACCGCATTCTGCACAGAACACGATTTTTGAGAACGGATGGTTTGCACTGAAGCTCTTCCGTCTGCCGAAGCAGGCGTTCTGTTCGCTGCGCCGTGCCATTTCCTCCTGCACCATGAGGAAGATCTCCTTCGGAATGATCGGCTCATGGTCGTCCTCGATGTAGTATTGCGGCAGGATCCCATTGTTTTTACCACGCTTCTTGTTCAGGAAGTCAATGGTGTAGGTCTTTTGCAGAAGAGCATCACCCATATACTTTTCATTTTCAAGAATCCTTCGGATCGAGGTATCGTGCCATTTTGCCTTTCCGCGGGAGGTCAGGATACCGTCACGCTCTAAGCCCTGCGCGATCTTCTTGCAGCTTTTCCCCTCAAGGTACTCTCTGAAAATGCGTTTGACGATCTCAGCCTGTTCCGGGTTGATGATCAGGTGACCGCTCTCGTCCTTGTCGTATCCGAGGAAGTTCCGGGCATTGACCATTACTTTACCCTGCTGGAAGCGGTAATGGATGCCCATTTTTGTGTTTTTACTGAGGGATTCGGATTCCTGCTGTGCCAAAGACGCCATGATTGAAAGAATCAGCTCACTTTCCATTGAGCCGGTATCCAGGTTTTCCTTTTCAAAGAAAACTGGAATATTTAAAGAAAGTAATTCTCGAACCAGTTTCAGGCAGTCCGTTGTATTACGTGAAAACCTACTTATGGATTTCGTCAGCACATAGTCGATGCTTCCGGTACGGCAGGCATACAAGAGTGCTTGCAACCCATCACGAGTATCCGCATGAGTTCCGCTGATTCCCATATCATAATACACGCCTGCGAACTCCCAGTCGGAATGCCGTTTGATCCACGTTTCATAATACGTTTTCTTCGCCTCAAGACTTTCCTTCTGGTCAGTGTTCTCAGTACTGACACGGCAGTAAGCAGCCACACGGATTTTTTTGACTTGGATCGGATTAGCTTCAATTTTCCTGATTTCCAATGGCTTCACCTCCTTTGTCAGTACACCATATTAACTCTGATTTGACGATTTTTCAAGTGTTTTCGGTAATAAGTCCGCCAACATTGGAGAGAAAGATCGGCGGTTTAATTCCGATAATTTGTCGCATTCGTCAGCTGAGATCATACCGCTTTCAAAAAGCAGCCTTGTAATTGTCTGCGCTCTGAAATAATTGATCTCGTCAATGATCTTCTGCTGTTCCATAGCATACCTCCCTTAAAATCAATGTGACATTTCTGTCAAAAATATGAAACCTGTGTGAAAATTAGCACTCTCCCCTTGACAGCGCTGATCCGGAGTGCTATAATATAGTCAGAACAAAGGAACAGAGAAGCACCAAAGGATCCGGGTGCTGAACTCTCCGTCCCCTTGCTCGAAGCAATGGAAACAATGTGACGAGTAAAAAGGAGG
>NZ_CACWPP010000133.1 GCF_902762735.1 uncultured Ruminococcus sp. | reverse complement strand
CGGGATAAGGTTCCACGACCCCTCTCCGGTCAGAAGCAGAAGGAGGGTCGTTACGAGGATGACGAAGACCTGCCCCCACGAATAGAACGAATGAAGGAAGGACATCGACGCCTCGCTCGACTTCGTCGGCAGAGAGTCCGTGATCGGGCTGATGACGACCTCGATCAGCGCGCCTCCGACAGAATAGAAGAAGACGGATATCAGCACCGCCGCGTGCCGGTTTGACATCACCGCGGGAAGAAGCCCGAGGAAAAGTATACCGAGCGCGGACACCGCCTGCGAAAGTACGGCGCACCTTCTGTAGCCGAGTACTCCCATGAATTTCACCGAGAGCGCGTCGACGGCTATCTGTATCACGAAGGTGGCGAGGACTATTGCGGCGATGAACGAATATGAGAAACCGTAGCTCTTTTTGAAGATGACGAAAAAGAGCGGCGCGAGATTCACGACTATCGACTGCGTGACGTATCCGAGGCAGCACGCGCCGAGAGTTTTTTTATACTTATTTACCATAACTACCTTCCGGCACTTTTTTAACAGTATATGCCGGACTTTGTTTTTCGGCTCAGCCTCCGACGAGCTCTCAGCCTTGCTGCCGCAGCCGCTCAGAGCGAGCATTCCCGCGATAAGGCAGACAGATATGATAATTTTTTTAATTATAGCGACTAAACTTCATAAATTCATAAGATGAGGCTGCAAGCCGCAAATCCTTTGATATACGGGTTTTGTGATTTTATCTCCTCTGAATTCTAAGTCGGAGTGCTATAAATACGAATTTTGTGCAACACTGACAATTGAGAATAATCAATTAGTGCATTTAGACCTCACTCCAAAGTTAATATTGATAAAATTTAGAGAAATTTCATAATTGGTGCTTCGTAAATACTTGACTGAAAGGCTAAAATGATATATAATCATAATAGGCACAGTGGGTGTGCTTGGGAATGGAGGGTACGCGAATGAGTGTTTATGATATTGTTGTTAAGGACGCAAAGGGGAATGATGTCTCGTTATCTGAGTATAAGGGCAAAGTGCTGCTGGTTGTAAATACTGCCACGCGATGCGGCTTCACACCACAGTATGAAGGGCTTGAAAAACTCTATAAACGCCATAAAGATAAGGGATTTGAGATACTTGATTTTCCATGTAACCAGTTTGCCAATCAAGCCCCTGAATCTGATGATGAGATCGGTGCTTTTTGCACGATGAATTATGGTGTGACGTTCAGGCGTTTTGCTAAGATCGACGTCAATGGTGAAAATGAATCTCCGCTGTACACTGTGCTTAAATCAAAGCGCGGCGGCGTTCTGGGGAATAACATTAAATGGAATTTTACTAAGTTTTTGGTAAACCGTGAGGGTGAGGTGGTTGAGCGTTTTGCGTCTGCAACACCGCCCGAAAAGATCGAAAAGAAATTACTTGAGCTTTTGTGACAGTTCCTTCTGTTGTTGCTGCGCGGACAGGCTTTGTGCTTGTCTGCGCAGCTTTTTTTGTCTGAATAAACAAATTTTACCTGTCATTGACAAAACATTTGCTCAATTGTGCAGTTGACAAAATATATCTGCTGTGGTATACTTAATAGAGGTTAGTTGAAACTAACCGCAAATAAGATATGTGTGTGCTTCTATGGGTAAAATACTTCATAAAGCGCCATAAACAATGGAAATGAGGCGATAATATGTTAGCAAATGTTGTTGAAGGCATAGCCATACCCTTTCTGGGAACGTCGTTGGGAGCGGCTTGCGTTTTTTTTATGAAAAAAGAGCTGAATATGATGGTACAAAGGGCGCTGACAGGCTTTGCGGCGGGCGTAATGACAGCTGCATCAGTCTGGAGTTTGCTCATACCTGCGATCGACCAGTCAGAAAAACTTGGCAGACTGGCATTTCTGCCCGCAGCAGTGGGCTTCATGGTCGGCATATTATTTCTGCTGGCATTAGATAGGCTGATACCTCATCTGCATATGCATACCGATAAGCCCGAAGGTCCGAAAAGTTCGCTGAGACGTACAACGATGCTTGTTCTTGCGGTGACTTTGCACAATCTGCCCGAAGGCATGGCAGTCGGCGTGGTATATGCAGGTCTGCTGTATGGTGACGGCAAGATCACTGCCGCAGGTGCGCTGGCGCTGGCACTCGGCATAGCTATACAAAATTTCCCCAAAGGCGCGATCATTTCAATGCCTCTCAAAGCTGAGGGTGTAGGGCGCGGCAGATCTTTTGGCGCAGGGGTGCTTTCGGGTGCAGTCGAGCCTGTCGGCGCAGTGCTGGTAATATTCGCGGCGGGGGCTTTAGTGCCAATAATGCCGTATCTGCTGAGTTTTGCGGCGGGAGCGATGATGTATGTCGTTGTTGAGGAGCTTATCCCCGAAATGTCAGCAGGCGAACATTCAAATGTAGGCACGATACTTTTTGCTGTCGGATTTACAGTTATGATGATGCTTGATGTTGCGCTTGGCTAGTCTGTTGACAAGAAACTCACAAAATGTTATAATTATCATGGTATAGATCTGTTGGGTCAACATTTTTAGTGAGGTGTCAGATATGGAACAGAAGATCAATTATCAACGAAGGCTTGATGAGATCATCAAAGCCATTGACCCCGATGGGAAACCGCCAAAACTGCTTCTTCACAGCTGCTGTGCGCCGTGTTCATCATATGTGCTGGAATATTTGTCGCAGTATTTTGATATAACTGTGTTCTATTACAACCCGAATATCTATCCGCCTGAAGAATACGCCCATCGTGTTGATGAATTACAGCGGCTGATAAGGGAAATGCCGTTCAAAAACGAGGTCAGATTTGTGGAAAGGGGTTATGACCCCGATGAGTTTTACAAGGCTGTAAAGGGCTTGGAGAACATCCCTGAAGGCGGTGAACGCTGTTTTGCCTGCTATCGGCTCAGGCTTGAACGGACAGCTCAGCTTGCAGCAGAGCTTGGCGCTGATTATTTTACGACCACTCTTTCGATCTCGCCGTACAAAAATTCGGCTAAGCTGAATGAAATTGCCGAAGAACTCGGTGAGGTCTACTCGCTGTCAGCCCTGCCCTCTGATTTCAAGAAAAGAAACGGCTATAAGCGTTCTATCGAGCTTTCACATGAATACGGGCTGTATCGTCAGGATTACTGCGGCTGTGTGTTCTCTAAGCGTGAAAGGGAAGTGCGTGATGATTAGAAGCGTGGTTTATCCCGCTGACATACCACGAAAACAACGGTTTTACAGCAACTGAGGTGGTCGGCGTATATCTTTCCCGACCTGCGGCGCGGAAAGATACGGGGCGCTCAATTATCCTTTTGTTCACCGCAATTTTAGCAGGTGTGCTAAAGTGACGACAATAATTATAGCGATCCAACTATTTAAATTCACAAGATCCGGTCGAAAAAGCTCGGATCTATGGATCTTGTCTGAATTTTAAGGCGGATCGCAATAGAACAGCGCATGTTCAGAATGATCTGAACATGCGCTGTTTTTTATTTTCTGCTGCTGATGATATAAGCTCGCTTTTTCGTATTATTCTTCCGCTTTAGGAGAGGCGCGATGATCAAGCAGATCTCGTCATCATATCACTCCTTGCCCTGCCAGTTCTGCCTGAAATAGTTTTCGCGGAACTGTTTAGGCGTAAGACCCGTGTGCTTTTTAAAGCAGGCGATAAAATGGCTGTGCGAACTGAATCCCATATAATTTCCGATGTCTATTGGCGAATACTCAGAAAATTTCAGCATATTCTCTGCCGCCTGAATGCGCCGCGACATAATGTAATCAGATATGGTCACACCGACTTCCTGCTTGAAAAGTTTTGAAAGATACTGCGGCGTCAGCCCGAGTTTGTCAGCCAGTTCCTGTACACGAATGCCGTTGTAGATGTTGTCATAGATAAGGTCAAGGCACATAAGCACATGTTTTGAGTATGCGTTGCCCGAGTTGACTTTCTGCATGCGCTTGCAATACTCCACAAAAACTTCGCGATGTATCTGCGACAGCTGTTCTTCTGTTGTGCTGACATCAAGGCGGTTGATGAAAATATCGCTTATGGTATAGCTGGTTTCAGTCGGCAGACCTTTTTCAATGCAGAAGCGGGCTATCAGTGCGATCGTGATAGTCAGGTGGTATTTCATGTTCCTGACAGGATCCATACTCAGCTTGCCGTAGCCTTCAACAGCGAGCGGAGTATACAATTCTTCCACTCTCTCCAGGTTTCCTGCTGCCACAGCAGAGTAAAATTCCAGCTCTTTCTCATAAGGCGAATGAGTTTCTCCCGTTTCCTGCTGTATGAATTCTCTATGTGAAAGTTCTTTATTGATGCCCATGAAAAGCACCTCCTTCACGGTAGTTGTCTGGTTGTTCGCATTATACCACATTTTGTCCTCCTTGTCAAGATTTACCAAAATCTGCCTATTTTAATTATCTGTTATTGTGTATGTTCACTCGCTTGAATGCCAATGCGAAAAAATCCTCGTATAATACGAAACGACGGACATCACTGCCCGCCGCCCCGTAAAACCGGAATATAAAAATGAAGGATATTATAGCGTGTGTAAAACTTTTTCCTATTTACCGCAGAACAGCGTGTGCTATTCAATTTACAAGTATTCAGCAGTTCTACTACTTTCGTCTAAGATCTTATTTTTACTTTGCCTGAGAAATAACTCATGTAAAGTCTCCGATGTCGCCCCTGCACCGACAGAACACATTTTCAGCGGTGAGGCCGAAAACGGTTCGTCAGATACGGGACTTAGGATTATAAAAATGAAGGATATTATAGCATGTCAAATTCTGATCATCAGATGAAGCGGTGGGGGACAAGCCCCCACTCTCCTAATTTTACCGCAGAACAGCATTTGCTATTCTTTTCCCAATAATTAGTAAATATCAATATTATTTATCACATTCAGTGAAGTCGTATCAGCCCTGAGTCTGCTCCTGAGCTTCCTTTATCAGGTAATCAAGAGCCTTCTCATTTTCTGCTACGATAGCAGTCCATGTGTTGGCTTCAGCAGGGTGCATAGTGCCCTTGATAATGCCGTCTGTCAGGCTTGACAGGTCGGTGGAAACGCCCTGTGCAAATTCAAATACAGGGTGTTCAGCAGCGCGTGCGTAGATCTCGTCGCGCATTTCCAGCATTTCGTCAGTCCAACCGTAGTCGTTCTTATACTGGTCAAGGGTTATCTGGTGAGCCGCAGCGTCAGTCTCAGCATAACGTGTGCAGTCGAGCCATGCCGCAACGCCTTCGGGGTTCTTCGCGTTCTTAGCTATGCAGAAACCGTGTATTCTTGATGGAACATACATAGCATCACTGTCTTTAGCGCATGGAACAGGCACGAACATTACCTCGCCCTTTGAAAGGTCGCCGTAAGGAGCAGTAACGCTGGGTGCGTCCTCAATAGCCCACAGACCGATGGGGTAGAACAAAGTCTCACCCGACGCGATACCTGTACCGAATACATCGCCTCTTACCTTCCAGTCATGCAGATGCTTGGGGTAAACGACTTCATTCTTCTGGAGATCGTACATCATATTCTGTGCCTTAGCTATCTCAGGCGAACCGATATTGTTTACGATGTTGCCGTCCTCCATGCCGACCAGTGGCTTGCCCGAAGATTCGGTCAGTGCATTCTCATAATACCAGCCGTCCATAGCCCACTTGTCATTTTCGGCATCTGTAAACTCAATGCACATCTCAGAGAATGTATCCCAGTTCCATTTGCCGTCCCAGTAGAGTTCAGCGGGGTCATCAAAACCGTTATCTTCTATGACATTCTTGTTGTAGATCCAGATATAGCTTGGGTCTACGCGGGATACTGCTACATAATGCTTGCCCTTGTAAACAAACTGGTCGTTTGCAGACTTCATATCAGCCCACAGCGGAGATTCAAAGTCTATATAATCGTCAATAGGCTCGATCATGTTCTTGATAGCGCCCTTAGGGAAAACGTCCATATCGTCAGCACCGATAAAGTCAGGAGAATTGCCTGCCATTATCAGCTTTGCCAGGTCATCGAACTTGGTATCCCATGTGGTCTGTATATAGTTGATCTTGCCGTTATACTTTGTCTGGAACAGTGCCAGGTCAACGCCTATCTCCTTATCAGCGGAAGCAGTAGGGTTGATGTCGTAGAAAGAGAACCAGTCTATCTCATTATTGGCAAGTTCTCTTACATCGGTCATATCATCAGCGAGTCTGTTAACTATATCCTGCTGGCTTTCTTCCAGCTTCTTTTCAGGCATGCTCTCGACTGAATTTGTGTTGTCCGCCGAACCTCCATTATCATCACTGCCAGCTCCGCAAGCAGCCATACCAAGTGCCAGTGCCAGTGCAAACAGTGCGGCAGCAGTCTTTTTAAATGTACTCATGGTGATAACCCTCCAAATAAGCCCCAATAAATAATTATACCTTCATAATTCTATAAGCGATAATGCTCAGATGATATACATTTATAATAGTATATCTTTGCGGCATATCATAAACTGAAAACGTTATGCCGATTTTTTTACGGTATCCACCCTCTCCCGCCTCTGCGGAAGAGGGGACAGACCGTAAACGAATCTTTGTCAGAGATCAATTAATTATTTCTTCTTCTTAGAAACTACTGCACCTGCGCCTGCCAGTGCCATTATGCCGAAGATAGTACCTGCGGCAGCACCTGTGTTGGAGTTGCTGTTGTCGGTAGCATCGCTTGCAGCGGAAGAAGTACCTGTTGTAGTGGTGGCAGTAGTCTTTGTTGTGGTTGTAGTTGTTGCAGCAGCCTTGCTCTCGGTCTTTGAATCAGCCTTTGACTCTTCAGCCTTGCTGTCAGTCTTTGACTCTTCAGCCTTAGACTCAGCCTTAGAGTCTTCTGCCTTGCTTTCAGCAGCGCTATCAGCCTTGCTCTCATCCTTAGCAGCAGGTGCGCCGAAGTCGATGGTCATGGAGAGTGTACCGCCCTTGAAAGCTCCCTCCTGATCCCAGCCTGCAACTTCTTCTCTTGCAGGAATAGTTACTTCACCTGTATCCTCGTCGACCGCATCAACAGGTCTCATGTGTATACGGAAACCGCCTTCCTTATCAAGAGTAGCTTCAGTGATAGCATTAACAGAATCCAGTACTATCTCTTCACCGTCATTGGTAACGAACTTTGCATCGGAGATAGTTACATCATAAGGATAGCTGTCCTCAGGCAGATTGAGTATCATAACGCCCATATC
>NZ_CACWPP010000132.1 GCF_902762735.1 uncultured Ruminococcus sp. | reverse complement strand
TTTTCTTTTCCAGCATCTTTTTCACCCCTCTTTATTATACCACACTTATTCAAAAAAGCCTACCCTTTCGGGTAGACTTTTGCGACAGACTGAAAGCCCATCTGCCATGTGACAGATGGGCTTTGTGTTTATCTTACTTGCCTGTGTAAGCGTGGTAAGCATCGTTGAAAGCTTTAAGTTCGGAAGTGATAGTGCCCGAATACTGCTCGCGAAGCATCGTCCATGTGAACTGTGCGCCGTTCTCGTCCTCTTTCATTACAGAAGAGTACATGTAGGGGATAACAGCTTCGAGTGTGGCGTTGGTGGCAGCGTCATCATCTGAAAGCACGGTGGAAATGCCGTAGCCAGGATCAACGATTATGTTGAACTTTCCGCTTGCAACTTCCTCGTAGGCTACCTGATACATCTCGTCAGTCCAGTTGGGGTTCGTTTCGTTGAACTTCTTGCGCTCGGTCTCGATATACTCGTCCTGTACGTGTACTATCCTTGCGCACTCCAGCCAGCACTTCATGGCATCGTTCTTGGTCGAACCGTTCACCCACATGTAAGCCGAAGTATCAACTATGCAGTTGAGAGTATCCTGGTTGGGGTCTCTCGGCATCGGCACCATGCCCCAGTTATCGCCGTCCTTTGGAGTGTGGCTGTCGCAGGAAGCCCACGGACCCATAGCGTAGAACAGTATGTTCGCCTTGAAAGCGTCGCTGGTCTGTCCCACCCACTCGGGGTAGTACATGTTGTTCTTCTTTATATTGTAAAGAAGTTCCGACGCACGCTGGAAATCAGCATCGTTGAGGTTCTCCACATACTCGTCCTTATCGGCATCGTAGGAGATGAGCGTTTTGCCCGTTGACTGGAAGATGAAAGGTGCGAACCAGCCGTTTACACCGTATCTGTCCTCACCTTCGGGAGCGCCCTGACAATACTCAGTCATCATATCGTACCATGCATTCCAGTCCCAGTCGCCGTTTATGTACATCTCATAGGGGTCATCAAGACCTGCGGCTTCAATAACGTCCTTATCATAAGTCAGCACAGAGATCGCGCCGAAGCTGATGGGTGCAACAAAGTGCTTGCCGTTGAGGGTATACTGGTCAGCCGCCGACTTCACATCGCTCCACAGCGGGCTGTCAAAGTCAACTATGTCATCAACAGGCTGGAACATTTCCTTGATGCAGTTTGCAGGGAAAGTCATCTTCTGCTCATACCAGAACATATCGGGCGGGTTGTTCGCCATAAGTTCGGTCGCCAGCTTTTCGTACTTCTCGATGGATGAACAGCTTTCATACTCTATCTTGCCGCCCTTTTCCTCGAACAATGTGAGGTCTGTGCGCTTTTCGGGAACGCGGCGGCTGGGGTTTATATCAAAATATGACAGCCATCTCAGCGTACCGTCAGCGCCTTCGGGTATGGCAGAAACGTCCTGTACAAGTCCTTCAATATCTTCGGTGGAAGCGACTTCCACCTTATCCTCATAGCTCTCCAGCGGGTCATCGTTATTGCCGTTTTCATCACTTTTTCCGCCGCAGCCTGCTATGGTCATCACAGCGATAAGCGCGGTGGTCAGTGCAAGAAATCTCTTTGTCAGTATCATAGAATATCCCTCCAGATCTCGTTAACGTTTACAAATTCCTTTTGCATTATAACACTATTCTGTGGAACTTGTCAATAAGTACAATTCAACTATATTAATATTTTCACCTATTTTTACAGGTAATTTTAAACAACAGTCCTCACTTTTATATCAGCTGGAAAAGGTAGAATTTCAGATAATCCGTTTCGGGCACGTTCATCAGTATGGGGTGGTCGGGTCCCTGCTGTCTTGCTTCCACCAGTTTAAGGCGTACCCCCGCATCTTTCGCCGCACTCATAAGCATTTTCACAAAGAGGTCATTTCGCATGAAGTGCGAGCAGGAACATGTCGCCAGATACCCTCCGCGCGGCAGAAGTTTCATCGCGCGGTAGTTTATCTCCTTGTAGCCGCGCTCTGCCGAATTTACCGTCTTTCTGCTTTTTGTGAATGCGGGCGGGTCGAGTATCACAAAGTCATACCCCGCCTTTTCTTCTGCCAGCTTAGGCAGAAGGTCGAACACATCTGCGCATACAAAGTCCATCTTATCTGCCAGACCGTTTCTTTCGGCGTTGGCTTTAGCCGTATCCACCGCGAACTGTGAAACGTCCACCGCAGTGACGTGTTCAGCACCGCCCATAGCGGCATTCAGCGCGAAAGAACCTGTATGTGTGAAGCAGTCCAGCACCCGCTTGCCCTTAGCTATCTTAGCCGCCGCCAGTCGGTTGTACTTCTGGTCAAGGAAAAAGCCTGTTTTCTGACCGTTCTCCACATCTACCTTATAGATAATGCCGTTCTCGCATATCTCTGTCACGGGTGAGGGCGTTTCAGCGGGCAGGAAATCGGCTTTATACCAGCCCTTGCCCTGTTCAAGACCCTCCAGTTCTCTTATAGCCACATCATTTCTCTCCATGATGCCCCTGAGCGCCACACCGTCAGCCGCCAGTTCTTCGGTCAGCAGTCGGTAGAGCATATCTTTGCGCTGTTCCATGCCGTAACTCAGCACCTGCACTGAAAGTATATCGCCGTAGCGGTCAACAGTCAGTCCCGGCAGACCGTCAGACTCGCCGTGTACCAGCCTGCATGCGGCTATGTCATCGCCCATGACAGTCTTTCTGTGGTCCAGCGCATAGCGCACTCTCCGCCTGAAAAAGCCCTCACCGAAAGTTTCGTTGGCATTGTCCGAGAGTATGCGCACCCTTATCTTGCTGTTCATGCTCACAAGTCCCGAACCGAGATAGCCGCCCTTTTCGGTCAGCACATCGGCTATCACGCCGTTTTCGATGTCATCGGGCGACTGCACTATCTCATTATCGTACACCCACGGATGCCCGCCTTTCAGCCTTTCGGCGCACCTTTTGCTGACTGTGAATGCGGGAAAACTCCTTTTGCTTTTCATATAATTCCTCCTGCCTGTTATGGTAAACGACAACACTTATCAGTTATCCGCTAAAACGAGATCGACCTTGCCCGAATTTACATTCGCGCCCAGCACCTTTATGGCGATGCGCTGTCCCACGCGGTATACCGTGCCTGTGGAGTAGTTTTTCAGCTGCATCATGCCGTCGCTCTCATAGTAGCCCTCAGGCAGGTTGTCAACATGCACCAGACCCTCGCAGGTGTTGTCAAGCTCAACGAACATGCCGAAATCCGTCACCGAAGTGATAACGCCCTCAAAGCATTCGTCGATGTGACCTGTCATATATTCAGCCTTGTAGCAGTCATCACATGCACGCTCTGTCTGCATGGCGGTCAGCTCTGTTTCGGTAGACCTGTCAGCCGCCGCATAAACGAACTTGTTGAATCTGTTCCTGCACTCTTCGGCAGACATGCCCTCCAGAAAAGCCGACATTATGCGGTGTATCGAAAGGTCGGGGTAGCGGCGTATGGGCGAAGTGAAGTGCGCATAATCCTCCAGCACCAGCCCGTAATGACCTATCGGCTCGGTATCGTACTTCGCCTTTGACATGCTTCTCAGCACCGCGTTGTTGACTATCTTCTCGGCATCAGTGCCTTTCGACATTTCCAGTATCTCCGCCAGCTGTTTCGGCTTTGGGTCGTCCCCCAGCACATAGACTATGTTCAGCCCCGCCAGCAGTTCTTTAAGACCCTCTATCTTCTCGGCAGAGGGCGGTTCGTGTACGCGGTATACGAAAGGCAGTTCGTTCTCTATCCCGAACCTTGCGGCGCACTCATTGGCAGTCAGCATGAAGTCCTCTATCATCTCCTGCGCAAACCCGCGCTGATACTCGCCCACGCCCACACAGACGTTCTCTTCGTCGAACATCAGTGCGCTCTCGCTTGTTTCTATCTGCGGCGCACCTCTTGCGATGCGCTTTTTGCCCAGTATCTCAGCCAGTTTTTTCATTACGGGCAATTGGTCGATGACCTCTTTGTACTTCTCAGCCATCTCGCGGCTCACAAATCCGTCAAAAATATCGTTTATCTCCGAATAAACGCCCTTCACCCTCGACCTTATGACCGATTTCGTGAACTTATAGCTTTTTATATCGCCCGACTTGTCCAGCTGACACAGACACGAGAAAGCCAGCCTGTCCTCCTGCGGGTTGAGCGAGCAGATGCCGTTTGAAAGTTCGGCAGGGAGCATTGGTATGACCCTGTTTGCGTAGTACACGCTTGTACCGCGCTGAAAAGCCTCGTTATCCAGCGCAGACTTCGGCTTTACATAGTGCGAGACATCTGCTATGTGTACCCCCAGCAGGTAGCCGTCCTCATTCTCCTGAACGCTTACGGCATCGTCAATATCTTTGGTGTCAGCGCCGTCTATGGTGAATATGGGCAGTTCCCTCAGGTCGAGCCTGCCCTCCTTTTCCTCAGCGCTTATGCCCGCCGCAGAAGTCCTGCGTGCCTCGTCTATGACCTCAGGCGGGAATATGGGAGACAGTCCTGCCGCCGCCACTATACTCAGCGCACAAGCGTCAGCTTTCAGCGAACTTCCCAGACATGTCACTATCTCGCATCTGTGCTCGCTGTGGCGTTCACCGCGCTTTGTTATGAGCGCCACAGCCTTGTCGCCCTCGTGAAGTTCCAGCCCCATCGGGTTGACAAAATCCAGCGCATATTTTGATATGACATCGGGCATAATTTTCAGCTGACCGAATTCGCTGACTATCTCGCCGCTGAAACGGCTGAAATTCTCCTCCTCGATGGAAACGACCTCACCTTCGGGGCTTTCGCCTCTGCCCGGGCGTATCTGCACCATAACGATGTCGCCGGGCATCGCGCCCATCAGCAGTTTGCCGGGTATGAATATCTCCTCATCGGTGTCAACGTTCTTTACAAAGCCGAAACTCTTGTGCAGTCTGGTGACGCGGCACTTTTTCAGCTTGCTGCCGTTTCCCAGTGTGAAACCCAGTCTGCCCTCGACTATCTCGCCCTTTTTCTTCATCTTGTCCACCGTTTCGGCAAACTTGTCAAAGTTAAAATTTCCCTTGCGGAAAGTTTTCACAAGTTCCTGAAAGCTGACAGGCTTCCTGCCCGATGCTTTCAGCTTGTTCATTATCATTTTTTTGTAATCCTGCTTCATATTTTCTCCTCATAAGTCCAACTAAGCGGACATCTATTTTCTCTTATAAGTTTTCAGCCATGATCTGTAAGCATCTTCATAACTATTAAAGTCTTCGGCTTGAAACGCTTTTTTTCGTATTAGTCCTGTCTTTATTCACAGGAGATCTGCGATAGCTCCTGCTCATTTTTCACCCTTTTTTCTTCATCAGCATCTCCATCAGCCGAACGTAACTGCCATCGCCCGCAATTTCGGCGCAATTTTTGATGTCCCCGTAACAGACAGAATAAAACTCACCGACCCTTACGCTGTGCCTGATATTCTTTTTCACATACTTCCATATGCGCTTCCTCGTGCTTTCGTCAGCCTGCATGATGCACAGCGCACAGGTGTAAAAAGCCCGACGATTGGCGCTTGTCAGTACATCAGTGTGCTTTTTGAAAAGTTCTTCCGCCGCTGATACCTCGCCCTTTTCCGCCAGCAGTCCTATCATGTCCTCTGCGGCGGTCAGCGCCCGCATCTTACCGCTTACGTCCGTTATTTCGGACTCAAAAGCCCATTCATAGCACCCGCGCACCGCCTGCTCTCTGTCCTCTTTGCGATGGGTATACTCAGCGAACCTCCTCAGCTTCTCAAAGTCCTCGCCCTCAAGCCCGTTTTCCTTGAAAATATCCACCAGAGCGCAGACTTCCTCAGTCATTTCAAGTTCAGCCGCCAGATATATGCTGTCCACAATATCGTACTCGTCAGTGCAAGTGGGATAATTGTACCCGCCATCGGTCATAAGCCCGCACCAGCAGTCAAAATTTGCGTTTTTCGCCCGTGCGAACAGTTCCTCGTCAGCGCTCGTGCGGTATTTCTGCATCATGTCGGCAAGCATCTCCATACCCGCGCCGAACCCCTGAAAACTTTCATTTTCGCAGGCTGTGACCTCCTGCTCAAAAAGTTCCCGCACCATCTGTTCGCGCACGTTTTCGGGCAGTTCTCCCACCCCGAACTGCAAGCCGTACACCAGCCGCAGACGGTCAGCACGGTTCTCATCTGTATCGCCGTACCTCTCGGTGTGCCTGCATTTGTAGAGATACGCCGCCTTATCGCCCGCAGCGTAACGGTCAACATCTGCGGCAAGGCGTGCTTTTATGCGTGACAGTATCTCGCGCTGACCCATCATTCAGCCTCCCCCGAAAGTGACGGCAGTGTACTCCTCTTTAAGAGTATACCCGAATTTCGCGGCTATTTTCAGCGACATTGTGTTTGCCGCGTCCCAGTGGGCTTTAAGACCCCGCCTTGCGCATTCGCGAATGAACGCCGCCCCCGCGACAGTCGCCAGACCTTTCCTGCGGTAGTCGGGGTGAGTGGCTATCTCCACCTCGACCCCGCCGCTGTAAGCCGAATAGCAGGAAGCCGCGCAGATAAGCCTTCCCCGATGGGTGATACAGCACCCGAAAGCGTTGTCGGCGAAGTCGGCATAGTCCTTAAAATTACCCACAAACGCCCACGACCACGTTTCCTTCATCGCCTGAGCGTATATTTTTTCGTCAATCATGCCAAGCTCAAATTCGCGGAAAGCCGATATGTCAGCCAGCCTGTCCAGCTGTGCAATATCAAATTTTTCGGGCATTTTCGTGCGATAGCGCACCGTCCTCACCAGCCCCTTGTCAAGGGCGAGAAGCGCCTGCGTCCAGCTTTCGTCAAGCGGCATGAATACCGCCTCGCTGTTATTTTCTGCCAGTGCGAAAACCTCAGCCGCCGCCGAAGCGTCCCCCGCGCAGAAGTAAAAATCACCCGCGCATATCACCGCAGATGCGGGCTTTTCCTCATTGTCGCAGTAAGCGATGCCCGTGCGCCCCTCTTTGTAGCTTATCAGCACCGAATCCTCAAACCCCGCGAACATCGGGGCTATGACCTCGCGTTTATCTGTCTTTACCATTCTTTTCCCTTTCAGTAACGTACTCCCGCACGCGCCAAAAACGGCACATGCCAAAACGGATATAATGAAATGTGATCATCCCGCTGATACACCAAAATAAACGATGTTATATCGGGAACCAAATACAGTTGGCGGTTATCTTTCCCCCGCCTGCGGCGGGGGAAAG
>NZ_CACWPP010000131.1 GCF_902762735.1 uncultured Ruminococcus sp. | reverse complement strand
AGTTTAGAGTTGAGAGTTTAGAGTTGAAAGTTGTGGAGTCGCCTGCGGCGACAATATTTTAATATTGTGAGCGAAGCGAACACATTAACTCTCAACTCTCAACTTTCAACTCTCAACTTAGCGCATACGCGCTAAATTCTGATTTGGTACAATAAAAGAGTAGAAAAGCAATGTGACCACAGCATTGCAAAGCTACTCTTTTTTTATTACAATAAGAGAGAAAAGGTCCGGCGTAATTCTGATAGGATTAACACATCCGTGCGATAAACTGTCGACCATCTCTTATTGTAAGCATTCGAGTAAACAGGTTGAAGCATAGCCTTCGTGTAACGAACCAAAATGAGTGTCAATAAGAGTAGTGGTTCTACCTTTTCGAATTCATTTTTAGGAGGAAACACTATGATTAGTATCGGTATCGACATTTCAAAGGAAAAGAGCACTGTTTGTATGCTTCGCCCTTATGGTGAAGTTGTTGAGCCCCCCTACGATGTTGCTCATAACGAGTCAGAGCTAAACGCTCTTATTGAACACATCCAGTCGTTTGATGAGGATGTAAAAGTCGTTCTTGAAGCTACCGGCGGCTATCACCATATTGTCGTATCTAAAATGCGTTCTGCTGGAATCTTCACGGTTGTGGTCAATCCATACATAATGAAGAAGTATTGTGCTGCAACTTTGAGAAAAGCGAAAACAGACAAGATTGACTCTGTAAAGATTGCTAATTACGGCATAGACCATTGGTTTTCTATGACGGCTTACTGTCCACCGGATGAGGTGTATGCTGAATTAAAGCTACTCGGCAGACAGTATGAACAATATGTCAGACTGAAAGTCGGCTGCAAGATTCATCTTGCGGAGCTGCTTGATGGTGTATTGCCCGGCATTAAGAAAATCTTGACGGGGAATGTTCCTGCATTCAGCACAAAAGACAAGCTCTGTGACTTCGTAGAGAAATACTGGCATTATGACCATATCAAGAAATTAAGTGAAGAGCAGTTTCTTGCAAGCTATGAAAAATGGTCTAAGAAAAAGGGATACCGTTACAATGAAAGTCAAGCGATAGCGATATATCAGCTTTCAAAGAACAATATCCCCACTCTGAAATCCAGTACCCCATCGACCAAAATGCTGGTACTGCAAGCAGTCAAGTCCGTCAGAGATGCCGAACTAACCTTATCTCTCATTATATCACAAATGCAGGAAATTGCAAGTGCTTTACCTGAATACTCTGTTGTGAATGAGATGAAAGGCGTGGGAACAGTGCTTTCTGTACGCCTGATAGCAGAGATTGGCGATGTCAGGAGATTCCATAATGGCAGTGCGCTGGTGGCTTTTGCAGGAATTGATGCTCCACCATATGAATCCGGATCTTTTGTAGGAACCAACCGTCATATCTCCAAACGAGGCTCAGCATCGCTTCGCAAAATAGGTTATGAGATCATGCACGCTTTGAAAGTTACCAAGCCAACAGATGATTCTGCTGTCTATGACTTTATAATAAAAAAAGAAAATGAGGGAAAACCAAAACGTGTGGCTAAAATTGCAGGTTTCAACAAGTTCCTGCGCATCTATTACGCAAGAGTAATGGAAGTCTATTGTTGATCTGCTGTATCTTTCCCTTTTAAGCCGAAAAACGATACTGTTATTCGGCTTTATTGTCATGCCCATGTGTTGAAAGCTAGTATGATGAAAATATTTTTAAAAGGGCTTGACAAACAGTAACAGGTTTACCACACTATGTACCGGGCAGAGAACTACTTCTGCCCGATTGTTTTATTCTTTCTTGAGCGTACCCTTGTAGGTGTCCGTTCCGATCTTGATGGTAGCGGTCACGGTGGTGTCCTGCTTATCCTCGGATTTGTCAAGCGCAGGTGCAGGAGTCTTCCCCCAGCCATTCAGCCCCTTACCCTTGATAATGGTCGGGAAATCCTTATAGCAGATATCCAGATCCACATTGCCGTTAATGCCGGCGACCTTGCCCTTTTCACTGTGTTGCCAGATTCCGTAAGCACCGCTGTAATTGGTCTGATCGACCCAGTGAGCCAGCCAGATCGTGTACCACGACTTGATATCGTCGGCGGTATGTGTGGTCAGAGACGAAGCAGAGCCATACAGTCCGACAAAATAGCCGGCGCTCTCAACCTTTTTGAGGAACGTACGCATAATCGCAGAAACCTGTTCCTTGCCGAGATCGAACTGCTTCTTTTCCTCAAGGTCGAAATAGACGGGCATCTCGAACTGCTTTCCCTTGATCACAGACAGGAACACATCTGCTTCCAGTTCTGCTTCCTCCGGAGTCATGGCATAGCTGTACCAGTATACGCCGACGTGAATTCCTGCCGCCTTTGCTCCTGCATAATTCTGCTCGAACTTCTCATCTTTCTGCTTTTCAAGTCTGCCGAAGCCGGCACGGATAATTGCGAAATCAATGCCGTCAGCTTTGACCTTACCCCAGTCGATATCGCCGTTGTGTACACTTACATCAATGCCCTTCATATCCTCACCCCCGAAATATTTGTAAAAATCATCGGTCACGCTGCTGTTGCCGTGGACTTCATCGCCATACCACTTGCCATTAGGACGCACATCAACGTGAGTGTACTGATAGGCTGCTGTGATATTTGCTATACCGCTGAAACCGAGATCCTGCGCCTTGCAGCAGACCACCTTAGAGGAAATCGGCTGACCGTCCTGCCCGTAACAGCAGATGTCCGCCGCATTGCCCTTCGTGTGCTGCCCCGTGCCGCTGCCGCCGACTGTCCGGTCGTGCATCGAGCAGCGGAAGCCGCTGGTCACGATGATCTTGGAGCAGTTGAGGGCGGCATACAGCTTTTCGAGCTTCTCAATCAGCTCATCGGAGATACTGAACTCATGTTCCTTACCGCACTTGCAGCGGAACTCTTTTGCATTAAAATGCGGGGAAAGCTGTGTGGTATCCGAATACTCATATTTCTTGTTCATTTTCTTTTCCTTTCTGCGTAAAATCGCTGATTACGGCTTGACAAAAACGGTATACTAATGCTATAATTAGAAAAAACACGGAGGTGCATGAACAATGCCAAGAAAACCTGCAAGCCCAAAAACCGAAACTGCAAAGAAAACAACACGCAAGAAAAAAGCCACTGTCGAAGCAGTCGCTGAGACCACTCCGATTACAGCAGCCGAAGTTGTAGAATCTGTTGCAGAAACAGCAGCCGTTGATGCACCTGCTGTCAAAGTCCCTGCCAAAAAGCGCGGCAGAAAGCCAGCGGCAAAGGAAGCCGAAGCTGTCGCTGAAACTGCTCCGGTCATCGCAGAGCCGATTGCTGTGACTGTCACTGAAGCCCCTGTCGCTGAAACACCTGAAAAGAAAACACGCAAGCCCAGAGCGAAGAAGGCTGACAAAAAGTCGGAGCCCGTTCTTATCACCACGCTTCAGCTTGGGGATGCGGAGTTTGACATCAGCGATATCGCAGCTAAGGCATATAAGGCATACAAGTCCACACATAAGCGTAAGGCTGTAACCGAATTCCGTGTTTATGTCAAGCCGGAAGAGGGAGTGGCATACTTCACTGTCAACGGTGAAGGTTCACCTGATTTCAAGATCAATCTATAATACACCATCTCCTTTGTAATGCAGTCGAGTGATCGGCTGCATTACTTTTTTCCGTCCTCCATATCATCGATCATTTCCTGAATCTCGTCATCAATATGTGATGCTCGCTTCTGAAGCACCTCGATAGCCTTTTTGATTGCAGGCGGATACGGGATTCCCATGAGCGAAGTGTTCTCGATAATGGAAAGCAGCTCATTGACACAGAAGCCGATGCAGGTCGCGTCACGGATATATGTGGTCCCAATCATAATGTCCATGCGGACAGCCACAACAACCATAAGCAGAATACAGAACTTCTTCGCAAGCCCGACCCAGCCTGCTTTGGAACTGAGCCTGCCGGTCTTGCTGTGCTTGCTTCTGCCCATAGATGCGGTGATCAGTCCGGTTGTGAAGTCGATTGCCATGAAGATGATGAGTGTTGCCAATGCTGAATCCCACCCTCCGAGCAGTGCAGCAAAAAAGCCGCCGATGACCCCGGCGGCAGTACAGATATTTTCTTTCATTGAATCATCCTCTCTCATATAGTCACATCCACTACCTTTACGGAACGGATCATCGGACTGGTATTGTCTGTGATTGCTTTCCATGCAAGATAGTACTCTCCGGCATTGATACCGCTGCACTCATGAAGTACATTGATATAGTTGCCCACAGTGCCGAGCCAGCCAAACGGCACAGAAACTGCCTGATTATTCTGGATAGCCTCATAGATATATCTTGCGGTATCCGCCGGAGAAAGAGTATCGTTATTCTTCGGCACAAGCCACATCTCGCCAATGTCCGTAGCACCCGACTTATAGCTCAGCATGATCTTGTTGGAAGGACTGATGTGGACAGGCTCAACACACATCGTAAAAATGGTCTGCCCCCAGTTAAAATCCGGCTGATTGTAGTAGATCGCATAGCCGTTCTCCTCACAGCAGAAATGCAGATACGATTCAGTGAAGCCGGACAGACTGCGGTAGCCGTCATTGTAGAAGGTATAGATTTTCTCACCGTAGTCATGGATCGTGTCAATAGAAGCCCTGAACAGCGTGACATCCGGCTTTGTCTGCGGGATTTGAAGCACCTTCGGTACGAGGGTATTCAGCTTTTCGGTCTCCGATGCCTGCACGCCCATAGTCACAAGATTTCGGGCAAGCTGATTCCTCTGCTCATCGAGAGCCGTCAGATAATTTCCGATACTCATGCTGTCACCTCCACAATATTGGACAGTGCCTCCTCCACTCCGGAGAGTGCAGTTTCAACAGCTTCAAGGCGGGTGTAAATATCCGTGATAGAGGTCTTTGCACCCTGCATATCATAGAGGATTTCTGTCTTGAAACGCTCGAACACGCCCTCATTGACACCCACACGCTCATTCAGGTTCATTGCTGCGGTGTATGCTTCGTTCCATCTGCTCACATGGGATTCCGTGATGGAGTTGAGCGTTGTGAGGTTATGATGCCAGTGTGCCTGTCCGATCACCGTTGCAATAGAAGCCATGTCATCAAGCATTTCCTGAGTAATGCCGTCCAGAACAGCTTTATTGGCATGGGAATGTGCCTGTGCCGAAACCTCGCTCAGTCCTGTAGAAAGTCCATGCAGTGCGCCTGCGGTAGATGCCTGAAATGCCGCCTGATCACGCATATACTGCTCTGTGATCGTATCAAGCACAGCCTTGTTGTCGTGTGTGTGCCGCTGTGCATTCAATGTCAGGAGCGCCTCATTGATCGTCTGGATGTCATACTGCGTGCTGTCCTCAAACTGCTGCAAGCCTGCGAGATCAGAGAAAAGTTCCGGTGTCAGGGCATCGAGAGTGACCTTGTTTTCGTGGGTATGGGCTGTGTTGCTGAAATTGTTGACCATTTCAAACAGCGTGTGGATCTGCTCCCTCGTCCAGTCCTCAAAGGGCGGATATTCTGCAATTGCATCGATCATTGCTTCAGTAATGCGATCAAGCACAGCTTTGTTATTATGCGTGTGCGTGCTCGGTCTGAGATTTTCCACAGCTTCATTCAGCGTCTGAATCTCATAGGTGGTGCTGTCCTCAAACTGCTGCAAGCCGTCCAGCTCTCCGAACAGTTCCGGCGTGATTGCATCGAGCGTTGCCTTGTTATCGTGTGTGTGGGATTCCTCCGCAACAGGTGCGATCTCACGCTCGATAATGGTCGTGACCTCGGAGGTTTTCGGGTATTCCGACATATCCGGTGTAATGCCGTCCTTGCCGTGCAGGGATGCCAGCCACTCCTCCTCGGTGCCGACATAGCCGTGTTCCACAGCAATCTCATAGGCACTCTTACCGTCAAGACCGTGTTCAGCGTCCTCGATACGCTTCAGAAGCTGCGTATACAGATCCGGTGTCGGCGGGATAGGCGGTTCATCTCCTTCAAATCCGGATTCACGGATATTCAGTGTCACAGGAACAGTTGTCGCCCTCACAGTCGTATCTGATTCCGTATCATAGCCGAACACTGCCATTTTCACCGCACCTGCGTGAAGCTCCGCAGGCAGGTACAAGGTTGTTCCCTCTGTGCCGAGCACAACGGAATACACTTCATCACACTGCGAGAACTGCACCACCTTGTGAAAACGCTTCCAGTCGCCGTCAAATGTGAATTTGAACTGCACATACTGGATCTGGTGGTCTGCGAGAATCTCACGCTCCACGATCTCAATGCTCTGATTTTTAACAAGAAACTTCCACATTATTCTTCACCAACTTTCCACTCATGATTCTCTGCATCCCATTCCATAAATCCGTCAAGGCACTGGATACGGGTAAGCCCCGACTGTCCGACCTCCATGCCGCCTTTGCCGTCCCAGTTGGACTGCTTCGTGATTGCTGCCCAATCCGCAAGACTGCCTTCATAAGTGATCGTTTCAAGTGTGCTGCAGTAATTGAAGCAGTGTTCACCGATTGTTGTGACCGTGTGCGCCATTGTAAAACTCGTGAGAGCTGTGCAGTTAACGAACATAAAGCCGCCAATCACAGAACCTTCATAACGGACGGACGTTAGTCTCGTGCAATCACGGCAAGCATATTTTCCAACTGTCGCTACATTATGAGGAACTGTGAGAGAAGTAAGAGCAGCACCCCAGAAAGCACCACCGCCGATTGTTGTAACGGCATCGGGAATTGTAATGCTGTTCAGCTTTCCGGCTGCACTCGGATATTCATCCGCAGGCATAAATGCACCGCTGCCGATCGAGGTGAGTGATGTCGGGAGAGATACAGATTCCAGATTCAGACAGCGTTCAAAGGCATCCTCACCAACGGTTGTAATGCCTTCGGAAACAACAACTGATCTCACTGCATCGTTCCTGTAGAACGGCGAACGATTGGATTCGAGGTCGTAGTCATACATTGCGCCAGTGCCTTTTACAAGCACCTTTCCGCTGGAATAGAGTGCGTAGTACGCATTTTCGCCGCACTGACCAGCGGCAATGATATCGCCAATATCCTCGATCTCCGCTTCCAGCTCTGCCACTCTCGCCGTCAGTTCAGCGACCGTATCGTTATATTCCTGCATCTCCGCCGTGATCTGCGCAAGCTGTGCCAACATATCCGTCACCTTGCATTTGCCGAGGATACACCTGCAATAGCCGCAGACGTTCCTGTCCTCACGG
>NZ_CACWPP010000130.1 GCF_902762735.1 uncultured Ruminococcus sp. | reverse complement strand
GGCATTCGCGAGGGTCTGAGGAATTTCGCGGAGTGGTATGGCGGGTTCTATCGGCAGAAATAAGACAGTCGGCAAAAATATCGTCCTTGCGGGCGATTTTTTTGTTTTAGGCGGCGATTTTATCTGACTCGCCGCAGGAGGGGGAAAGATAACCGCCAACTGTATTCAATTCCCGATATAACATCGTTTATTTTGGTGTATCAGCGGGATAATCACAAAAAAATATCTCAAAGAGTTCGCGGTGGCGTGTGAGGCGGCAGACTAAAACTTTTTTGGCAGTAAACCGCGCAGTTACGCCATTTGCGGACGATCTTGCGCGGCAGGAAAAAAATTTTTTTCGCGTGCAAGGTTTTGCCTTTCTCATGCGTATTACTTACAGAGAACCAGAAAAAAGACGGCGGCACTCCCCCGTGAACGCTGTCTTTAAAGGGGGGTGGTTTGACAATGATAGAAAACGTCAGCGGCTTTGATGCCGTATATGATGAATATTTTGATATGGTGTACAGGATATGCTATGTGTTCTTTCGCGGTCAGACCGCTGATGCCGAAGATGCAGCTCAGACAGTCTTTATGAAGTACCTCGAAGCAGATGAACCGCCGAACCGCGGCGAGCATACAAAGGCGTGGCTGATAGTTACGGCGCAGAATACCTGCAAGTCGATGCTGAGAATGCATCACAGAAAAGCTGTCAGCCTTGATAATGTCTCGGAAGTCGGGAAAGAGTTTGGTTATAATGAAACGCTCGACGCGGTCATGCGTCTGCCTGAAAAAGAGAGACTGGCGATAACGCTCAATATCTATGAGGGCTATACCGCCGCAGAAACGGCAAAACTGATGGGCTGCCGCGAAAATACAGTTTATTCTTACATACACCGTGCCAGAAAAAAATTAAAAAAAGAGTTGGGAGTGTGAGACTTATGACAGATGATATGCTTGATGAGAAGATCAAAAAAGCCTTCGACAGCGTACATGCAGATGACTCTGTCAAGGCTCGCATAAAGAAAGGCATAAAAGGTGATAATATGAAAAATACGAATATCACTCTGACATCGCATCAGTCAGAAAATGAGACAACACAGAACAGAGGAAAGGCGGCAGTAAGACACACGGGACGCATCACGGCGGCGGCTGTTGCGGCAGTAGTGGCAGTGGGCGGCAGCGCTTATCTGCTGAAAGGCGGCTTTGACAGGGTGGACCATAAGCCCCAAAGCAAGCTGGAAAGCAAGTCTGAGAGCAAGCCTGAGAGCGCAGACAGTTATGCAGGCAGTGTACCTGCCGATCTTGACGGTTTCTTTGACCCGCAGGGCTATACGCTGTATGATAAGTTCGGTAAGAACTCTGATATATGGCGGCTGAACAGCGGCAATTTCCTTGTAAGACAGGTAAAGGGCGAAGGCGCTGAGTACTATCAGTATGACGGTCAGGAGTTCTGCTATATGCTTTATGACGGTAATGAGAATGCAGTCACCAAAGAGGTCAAGACCGACGGCGCAGGCGTTTATATGTATGATGACTGCTTCGTTACATGGAGTACCGATCACGGCGAACAGGACGAATACGGTGTCACCGTGAACACCACCATGACCTGCACCATATATGACACCGACCTCGAAGTTGTCAGAGAAAACGTTGAACTGAAACTCGACCACGAAGACCCGATGGGTGCGCCGATAGTCGGTGCAGACAACAAGCTGTTCTACGCGGGCATGTCTTATGATGGTGAAAAGAATACCATTAACGTTTATATGGAGAACGGCGAAAAACTGGAAGAAGCAGAGTGCAGTTCATCGGGGACTATATCTTTCCCTGCGGTTGCAGGCAACGGAGAACATTTCTGCTATACCAATGATGAAGATGATGGTTTGCACATGCAGATACAGTATCTTAACAGATTTTATCGTGAAGAGGTGTCTTTCAATTCCGGTGAAGGTTTACCCACATCTACGGACCATCTCATTTTCTCAACGGACGATAAGTGCTGTATTGCGTATCCCGATGAAAACGGTAAGCTGACAGTTCACGCCACACCTGTCGAGAGCGGCGAAAGTACGGTCACAAGCTATGAAGCGGTCTTCCCTTTAAATGTCAGAAATTCAAATGATTGCTATGTCACAAGCGGCGGCAAATTCCTGTTTGTTGCTGCACCCATGACTGATAATAAAGGCGTTGACATTTACGTTTATGACCTTGAGGATACTTCGGCTGAGGCAAAGGTGTTCTCATTTGAGGGGCTTTCTGCGGGCATCTTTGCCGACGGCAGAAACGTTCTGTTCGATGAAGCGAGCGGTGATGTCTGCATAGGCGGTTTTACTGCTGCCGAAATGCTTCCTTCCGCAAGACAGGATACGGTACTGACATTCAACCTCTACACAGATAAATACACAAACTTCGGCATAAAGCACACTGACGGCGGATATGAAGGCGGCAAAGAACAGAGTGAAACTTCCGAGAGCGAGCTAAATAATATAGATGACTCTTCAAACGATCTCTACACCGATGAAAACACAAACTTTGGCATAAATCAAACTGACGGCGGCGAAGAACAGAGCGAAACTTCCGAGAGCGAGTTAAATTATATAGATGATCCTTCAAATATCAATGCGGTAAATGCCAAGAAGATATTCAATATGGTCGAAACAGCGTTTAGTTACCAGTATTCTGTCGGCAGTATAAACGGTGCTTCGCTGTCATTCAACAGAGATGAACTGGCAGAAGCCGTAAAGAACGGCTTTGACATAAGCACAGTCAAGGGCAGGCTGATGAAAGCACTGTATGCACAGTGTGAACCGACGGAGATAGACATTCTGAATACAGAATTTGAAGTCATAGTTGAAATTGGAGGTAGTTATGTGGCAGTCATCATCTATGAGGACGACACTCACACAGGCTATTATAGCTATCCCGAAAATGCGTTTGAAAAACTGGACAGCATAAAGAGTGGCAGCATTAAAATGCAGACAGTGCCCGATGTTACAGGTCTTGAAAGTGAAGAAGCCCAAGTCACGCTTTTGAACGCGAACTTCAACGTGGTACTGAAAACCGCATGGGACGATAATGTTCCTGAGAACTGTATCATAAGTACTGATCCCAGGGCTGGCACAAAGTTCCCCGAAGGCAGCAATGTAACGCTCTACATCAGCAAGGGTCCTACGGATGAGGGTGTCAAGGTCCCTAACGTTATTGGTCTGACTCCGGAAGCTGCTGCGACCATTCTGAAGGAGAACAAGCTGACTGTAAGCGTTAAGGAAATACCGCGCGATGGTGACAAGGGCATGGTGATCGACCAGTCGGCAGGTCCTGACAGGAGGGTAGACGAGGGCACTGATGTTACTATCTACGTTTCAACAGGTGAAGCCGCCGAAGTACCGCAAGACATCAAGCTCCCTCAGCCTTAGGGTCTGCAAGGACGGCAATTTGGCTTATACACAGTCCATCGCAAACGGCGAAGCAGTTTCAGGTTCAGATATTTTACTTGAATTCATTGGCAAAAAGTCTGAAACGCTGACCTCAACGGTTCGCTGAACAAAGATGGTCTGCTTGCTGTCACACCTGCAAAACAGATCTTGAAAGGTATAAAAGACACTTCTGCTGTAAAAGGCAGAGGTGTCTTTTTGTGTCGTATGACTGACCATATTCACCAAATTAGTCAGTTCCGTTTGATGGGAATATATAAATTTCGCATTCACCATTGACATTAATGGATAAATGTGTTAAAATGATAAAGTGATAAAGATTTAAACCGAAAGGACTGACTTTTAATGGACAAAAACATTCCCTACAAGATCTATCTCAGCGAAGATGAACTGCCCAAGCAGTGGTATAACGTAAGGGCTGATATGAAGATAAAGCCCGCACCTCTGCTTGACCCCGCAACAGGCAAACCTGTCACTCTCGATCAGATGAGCGGCATATTCTGCCGTGAACTTGCAAAGCAGGAATTTGACAACGATACACCGTATATCGACATTCCCGCAGAGATACTGGATTTCTATAAGATGTACCGCCCCGCACCGCTGGTAAGGGCGTACTTCCTTGAAAAGGCGCTGGGCACTCCTGCAAAGATATACTATAAGTTCGAGGGCAACAACACTTCGGGCAGCCACAAGCTGAACAGTGCTATCGCTCAGGCTTACTATGCAAAAAAGCAGGGTCTTAAAGGCGTTACCACCGAAACAGGTGCGGGTCAGTGGGGCACTGCGCTGTCTATGGCATGCTCTTATTTCGGACTTGACTGCAAGGTGTACATGGTAAAGGTATCTTACGAGCAGAAGCCTTTCAGACGCGAAGTAATGCGCACTTACGGTGCTGATGTCACTCCGTCGCCGTCTGACACAACAGAGGTCGGCAGAAAGATACTCGCTGAGTTTCCCGGCACAACAGGTTCGCTGGGCTGTGCCATATCCGAAGCTGTTGAAACTGCTGTCAACACTGAGGGTTACAGATATGTTCTCGGCTCGGTGCTTTCGCAGGTACTGCTGCACCAGTCTATTATAGGTCTGGAAACTATGGCGGCTTGCGACAAGTACGGCATCAAGCCCGATATAATCATCGGCTGTGCAGGCGGCGGTTCAAATCTGGGCGGTCTTATCTCGCCGTTCATGGGCAGAAAGCTCAGGGGCGAGGCTGATTACAGATTTATCGCGGTAGAGCCTTCTTCCTGCCCGTCACTGACAAGGGGCAAGTACGCTTATGACTTCTGCGATACAGGCAAGGTTTGCCCTCTCCAGAAGATGTACACGCTGGGCAGCGGCTTCATTCCATCTGCAAACCACGCAGGCGGTCTGAGGTATCACGGCATGAGCGCTGTGCTGTCAGAGCAGTATGATGAGGGTCTGATGGAAGCAAGAAGCGTTGAGCAGACTTCTGTATTTGAAGCGGCAACACAGTTCGCAAGAATTGAGGGCACTCTCCCCGCACCCGAAAGCAGCCATGCTATCAGGGTAGCTATCGACGAAGCGCTCAAGTGTAAGGAAACAGGCGAGGAGAAAACTATCCTCTTCGGTCTGACAGGTACAGGCTACTTTGATATGGTGGCATATCAGAAGTACAATGACGGCGTTATGATGGATTATATCCCGACAGATGACGAGCTTGCAAAGAGCTTTGCCAAACTGCCTAAGATCTGATAAGCAATTGATTTTTCGGGAAAGGACAGACGTGTTTGTTTGTCCTTTCCTTTTTATTATGTGTCCTTATAATTAATTAGCTATAAAAACAAATTTTAGTAACATACTTGACTTTTTCTTTCCGAATATGTTATAATAATATTATAAGAATATTATTTTGTTTTGTGGTTATCACGCTGACACACCACAAAAACATCAGCTATACAGAATTTAAGGTTCTTGGCGTATATTTTTACTCATTGATAAAGGTATTTTGCAGTGGTGTGCTAAAGGGATAGTCATATTTTGTTTTGATCGGATTCGGCTGACAGTTTCAGCTGTCGGCACTTAACAGGAATACGAGTGAGCTTTTTCCTCTTAAAAGCCATCTAATGGCAGAAGCAGACCGTCTTTTACAGGCGGTCTGCTTTTTTGGTGATGACTGTGATCGTCTTGCTAAAATAACGGATATGTGCTATAATATCATCAGATCCCAATTTGGTTGTGTATTGTTCCCCCGCCGAAGGCGGGGGGAAAGATATGGGGCGCTCAATTATCCTTTTGTTCACCGCATTTTTAGTTGGTGTGCTAAACGGATAGTCATAATGATTTTTAAGGGGGACAATATGCATAACAGATCTTCTTTGCTGAAAAAATTTACTGCGGCTGCATGTTCAGCTGTTTTTGCATTTGCAGGCTTACATATATTCAATGTCGGCGCTGATGATATTTCACGGCAGAACCGCCTTACAGGTGCAACTCTCACACTGACGGGCGAGATAGGCATGAATTTCTATCTTGAACTGAATGATACCGACAGCTTTGACAAAGTAGTACTAAGCGGTCCTGACGGTGGAAGCACAGTCACTGCTGATACACTTTCCCCCGAAACTTCCGGCGTTTATGAGGGGCTGTATAAACTCACCTATCAGCTTGACCCCACACAGATAGATGTGCCCGTCCGCATCTGCCTGAAAAAAGGGGACGAAAATATCCCGCTTTTCAGCCCCGACGGCGGTAAATACAATGCTGACGGCGCAGTATTCAGCATAAGGGACTACATAAACACGGTAAATGACGATGATGATTCACCTTCCGACCTTAAAGCGCTGGTAAACGCACTTGATGTTTGCGGTAAGTATTCCTGTGCCATGTTCGGAAATCCGCCCGACCCGATGCCTGATGACATTCTGCCTGATATTACCGCTGCCACTCTTGATAAATACAAGTTCACGGTTTCGGGCAGACTTCCGCAGGGTGTCAGCGTATTGGGTGCAAGTCTCCTGCTTGATTCGGATACCGCTTTCAGGATATATTTCAGCAAAGACCCACGATCTGCCTCTATTGACGGCGTTTCGGCTGATATAAAGCAAAAGGACGGCATGTACTATATAGAAGTCCCCGACATAACTGCCGCCGACCTCGATAAAGTACACAAAGCCGTCATCGGTGACTGCACCATCAAATTCAGTGCGCTGTCCTACGTACACAGCGTACTGAAAAATGAAGCCGCGCTCTCCGAAAAGCTGGTAAAGCTGGCAAGATCGCTGTATGCTTACAATTTTGCCGCAGATGTGTATTTCAGCTCTTCGGCAGGCACTTCGCCCACCATATCAGCCGCTGACTTCGCGCTGACTGACAACGGTGATGACAGCTATACTTTCAATTACGGCGGCGAAACTTTCAGCGCGGTATTCACTCCATACATCGGCGGCGACTGGAAGATATACGACTCTTACAAGATCACGAACCGCGCGGATATGGTCATCATCTGCGAGAAACTTCTCGCTGTCAACAAGGTGGAAGGCCGTATCACACCCTGCCGCACCGCAAAAGATATGGCTGATGAATGGGAGATACATAATCGCGGCTACTCGCTGGCAAAGAGCTTTTCTATGACAAGCGCCGCAGAACGCCTTAAAGATGTGGATATGGACAAAAAAGATCAAGGCAAGACATTTGATGACTTTTTAGCTGAATTTCTCGGCAGATAATATTAAACGGCATTGTGATTATCCCACTGATACACCAAAATAAACGATGTTATATCGGGAATTGAATACAGTTGGCGGTTATCTTTCCCCCGCCTGCGGCGGGGGAATATCGGGAATTGAATACAGTTGGCGGTTATCTTTCCCCCGCCTGCGGCGGGGGAAAGATAACATCAACTCAGTTTTTCCTCATTGATAAAGGTATTTTTCAGTGATGTGTTAAGGGGATAACCATAAACGGCATTACAGACTGTGACTGTAATGCCGTTTTTTCCCATATGTACCCCGCCTTGCGGCGGGTAAGCGGATATTACTGCTTGTTGCCCATCTTGTAAGCGTCGATCATCTTCTTGACCATCTGACCGCCGACAGAGCCTGCTTCTCTCGAAGTGAGGTCGCCGTTGTAGCCCTGCTTCAGGTCAACACCTACCTCGTTAGCTGCCTCCATCTTGAACTTGTTGAGAGTTTCTCTGCCCTGCTGTGTTGTGATACCTTTCATTTTCGTTTCTCCTTTTTGTTTTATTCAGGCTTGCGATTATATTGTGTGCGCCGTCACAAAAACTATTACAGGAAATTTTTAGTATCATAAAAAATCATGGCTGTCCCTTCGGCACGGCGGCTGACTGCTGTACCGACGTAAAAAAATACCGCCCATAAGACGGGTACGCATATAGAAGTTTTGCTCCGAAGCACTTCAAAGTGCTTCGGGGCATTGTATTTTATACAACTGCTAAGACAAATCAGAATTTGCATACTAAAAATGCGCATAGAAAGGATAAAATAAAGAAGAAAAAACATATTTTATTATTCTTTTTTAGAAGATACAATGCAAATGAACCAAAAGATACTGCAAAGCATAAAGCCGAATATTTCGACGAAATATTTGATTTTCCAAATGTTCCCATCAACAATAAAATACAACCAACTATTGAAATAATGGCAAAGAATATGCTGAATATCAATTCACCAATATTATGATTTTTCACTTGATTTCACCTATATATTTAAATTTCGATTTATGTTAGTTACCATTATAACACGTCATCTATGCACTGTCAATAGAAACGCCATAGTACTTCTGACTTTGCATCAGAAATACCATGGCTTAAAACTTCTATATCAGCGCCGCCCATACGGACGGTATCTCTTAATATTATGACATCAGCATGCGGGCTTGTTCTCTGTCAGCCTGTCTATCACAGGGGTAAGCAGGTTGCAGACAAGTATCGCGATAAGCACTGCCTGCGGTACATGCGTGTAAAATCTCAGTACACAGGTGACAGCACCTGCCAGCACACCGAACAGCAGTCTGCCCTTCCATGTGACGGGCGTTGTGACAGTATCACTGCCCAGATAGAACGCCGCCAGCACAGTGCCGCCCGCAAGTATCTGATAGATGCCGTCCTGACCTGCCAGGTAGGAGAACACGAATACAGTCCCCAGAAAAGCCGCAGGCTCATACAGCGAGATGACCCTCATCGCCAGCAGGTAGAAAGCACCCGTCAGCAGTGCCACCACCGAAACTTCTCCCAGACCGCCCGCGACCCTGCCTATGAACATATCGCTGTAACTGTCAGCCATTGACACAAGTGACAGTGTGCCTGTACTTTGCACATCGGCAGAATTTACCACAGGTTCGGGATAGCTGAAACTGCTTTTGAAAATAAACCAGCAGGCAAGACGGCTTGCCGCCGCAGGGTTGAGTATGTTCTTGCCCAGCCCGCCAAACAGCTGTTTGAACACCACTATCGCCATAAACGTACCGACAGCGGCTTTCCAGAACGGGAAATTTGCGGGCAGCATGAACGCGAATAACATGCCTGTCACCGCCGCAGAAAGGTCATCGGTAGACTTCGGGCGCTTGAGTATCAGTCTGAAAAGCCATTCCCAGAAAATGGCGGTAAGTATGCAGAAGCCTGTCAGCAGCAGAGCGCTTCCCCCGAAAATTATGCCCGAAAGCAATAATGAAGGCAGCAAGCCGACTATCAAATGGGTCATTATTTTTGATGTGGACTGCTCTTCCTTTACGAAGGGCGCTGAAAACTTTTTGAAATCTGCGATCTCGGGTCTGAAATCTGTCATATCTCATCGCCCCCCTTTCTTTCAAGAATTTCTTTTGCCTTGTCCACCGCATCTTTCAGCTCGCGCTTTGCGGGACAGACATAAGTACATGACCCGCACCCTATACACAGATCGGGGCGCAGCCGTCTGAGTTCGGTGTGTTTTTTCTTATTGACAGCTTTTTCGATGAGCATGGGCATAAGTCCTGCGGGACAGGCTTTGGCGCATCTGCCGCAGCGTATGCAGTTCGTCTGACCCGATGTGACTTTCAGACTGCCCTTGCCGCCGCTTTCCAGCGGTTTCATAAATATCAGCGCCGCGCTGTCGCACTTGCCCAGCGGCAGTTCGGGGTCTGTGACGCTCCTGCCTGTCATAAGACCGCCTATCACCATTTTTTCGGCGGGCTGAAGATTGCCGTCCGCAAAAGCGAAGAGGTCTTTAAGCGGCGTACCTATCGGCGCTTCTGCCACGCAGGGCGTTTTTACGAGATCGCCGTCAACAGTCACGCGCCTTTTTATGAAAGGCATGCCCGTTTCAAAATAGCCCGCTATAAAAGCCACGTCAGATGGCAGAAGTATCAGCACCTTTTTCTCGGCGGCTGTTTCGTTCGCCTTGATGGGTCTGCCTGCCACATTGTTGACAAGCACCATATCTGCGCCTGCGGGGTGGTCGGGTCTGACCTTTACCACCTCACAGTTCGGGGCATCTGCGTCTGCGGCGGTCTTTTCCATTGCGTCTATGGCTTCCTCACAGTCGGAAGCCACAGCTATGACCGTCTTTTCAATGCCCATCAGCCTGCTTATCAGCGTTATGCCCGCAGTTATCAGCTGTCCGTCATCGAGCATGCACCTGTTCTCGGAGGTCACATACTGCTCGCTCTCGATACCGTTGACTATGAGCATATCCGCATTAAATGCGGCGGCTATCTTTTCAGCCGCAGGGCAGCCCGACTCGCGCACTGCGTTTATGAAGCTCTCCCTGTCATCGGCGCGGGGCACTTTGACAGCGGCATTTTTCTGATTTTCGTCAGCTTTTATGACCACTGCCGTGAATCTGCCGTCATCGGTAACGAACTCCTTTATCTCTTCGACTTTGCCCGACACGGAAGCATGTGCGGGCAGACTGCCGCCGCAAAGCCTGCTTCCTGTCAGCACCCACTGTCCGACTTTGACCTCAGCAGTACCGTCCTGCGGCAGAGGCACAGCCACTCTTTCGGGAGTTGGCAGTGCAATAGTCAGACCATTTTCCGTATTCTTTTCCCTATCAAGAAAAATTCCAAATATCTTCATTTCTGCTCCTATCTTGAATGGGGGCTGACTCGCCCCCATACCCCAAACATCAGCTTTGCTGATGTTGCGCTCCGCCGCGCCCGAAGGGTTATCGCTTCGTTCGCAAAACGCCCCTTTGGGTCGTTTTGTTCACTCCCGCGATAACGGGGCGCGGGTCGCTCTTTGGCATGGGTCATAGTTTTGATTTGCCCTCAATGGTTTTTGGGGCGATTTTTTTATGATACAGTGTGCGGGTCGAACGGCGGGGGCAAGCCCCCGCCCTACAATTGAAAACGCATTCTTCCGAAACGCGCGAAACTTTCGTCAATGTCAATAATTATGAATTATGGTTATCCCCTTAACACACCACAAGCTAAATCACTGCACCAAAGCAGCCAAAAGCCTTAAATACGCGCTGTTTCCCAGCTTGCGGCGGTTGAAT
>NZ_CACWPP010000129.1 GCF_902762735.1 uncultured Ruminococcus sp. | reverse complement strand
GTACTTGTTTCCGTTTATCATATTCTCATACGCATCTTTTCCGAAGTAGAAAGAATGTGCCTTGTCGCCGTGCATTATCATAACGGCGGAGCGTATCTCGTTGCTGTATTGCAGGATAGGCATATTGATGAACGACATACAGCCGATCTTGTTCCAGCCGCCGTTGGAATTGAGCGAACGAGGGTGATAACCTCTTTCAGTCTTGTAGTAAGAGTGATAGTCTTTTACGAAATACGGTGCGTCTTCGGGCAGAGGATCGACAACACCGCCGCCAAGCTCGTACTCGCCGGACTGATAATCCTTGATACGCTGGGCATTCAGAGCCTGCTTCATGGCATAGCGCTTTTCCTCGCTGTCATCTGCATCGAAATAGCCATTTGCATTAACTCTCGTCATATCGTACATGGTAGATGCAACAGTCGCCTTGATACGGGTATCGAGTGTTGCAGCATTCAGTGCCATACCGCCCCAGCCGCAGATACCGAGAATACCGATACGGTCGGGGTCAACATTCTCCTGTACCGAGAGGAAGTCCACCGCCGCCATAAAGTCCTCGGTGTTGATGTCGGGAGAAGCCATGTATCTCGGCTGTCCTCCGCTTTCGCCCGTAAAGGACGGATCGAATGCAATGGTCAGAAATCCACGCTCTGCAAGTGTCTGTGCGTAAAGACCACTGCACTGTTCCTTGACTGCACCGAACGGTCCGCACACGGCGATGGCAGGGAGCTTTCCGCCTGCGTTCTTAGGAGTGTACATATCGGCGGCAAGGGTGATGCCGTAGCGGTTGTGGAATGTCACTTTCTTATGATTGACCTTGTCGGACTTGGGGAAAGTCTTGTCCCATTCCTGTGTCATGTTGAGCATTTCATCTTTCATTTCAGATACCTCCGTTTTTTCTTAATGTGTAGGCGAAATAGTCGAGACAGTCGATGCGGTCGTTATACTTGTGAACGCTGTCAAGGAGCGTTTGACGATAGCTTTTCAGAAAACAGTCAAGTGCCTGATATTGTCCGCTTTCGACCATTTGCAGGCATTTCGCTGCGCTTTCATCGTCCAAGCCCATATCCCTGAGATTTTCGGTCATGACCGCCATTTTGTCGGCTGCATTTGCCATATTCTCACCTCTGTGTTATTTGGTATCTTTAGTATAACACAGATCTTATGATATGTAAAATACCTATTTTGAATAGCTTGTTATTCTTGACAGGAATAACAAAACAGGTTATAATGATAATAGAAATATTGGAGGTGTGCTATGGAAATACGTGTCTTACGTTACTTTCTCGCCATTGCAAGAGAAGAAAACATGACAAGGGCGGCTGAACGGCTTCATATCTCACAGCCGTCGCTCTCTAAGGAGATCAAAAAGCTCGAAGAAGAATTGGGGCATGAACTGTTTATCCGCACCAATAAGAATATGCTCTTAAATGACGAGGGAATGCTCCTGCGAAAGCGTGCTGAGGACATTCTCGCTATGGTGGACAAGACAGCCGAGGAGTTCAGCCAACTTGACAACATCATCGGCGGAGAGATACGCATAGGCTGCGCCGAGAGCCATCTCATCAAGTATCTGGCGCGGAGCATCAAGACATTCAAGGAGCAGTACCCGAATTTCATCTTCCACATTTTCAGCGGAGACACAGAACCTGTTGCAGAACGGCTTGACCGTGGAATCCTCGACCTTGCCGTAATCGTTGAGCCGCCGAATCTGTCAAAATACAACTATCTTTCTATACCAGAAAGTGACAAATGGGGGCTTGTGATGCGCTGTGATAGTCCACTTGCCGAAAAAGAGTATGTGACATTTGATGATCTTTACGGCTTGCCGCTGTTCTGCTCAGAGCAGTCTATCCGTGTGGATTTTCCGCGCTGGTGCGGAGATAATATGGATAAGCTCAATATCGCAGGAACTGTCAATCTTGCCTACAACGGCTCGGTATTTGTGAAAGAAGGGCTTGGATATATGCTGACCTTTGAGCACCTTGTAGACACAAGCGAAGAAAGCGGACTTTGCTTCCGACCAATCAAGCCAACGCTTGAAACGAATATGTATATCATCTGGAAAAAGTATCAGGTATTCTCGCCGATAGCAGAACTGTTTCTGAAAAGATTAAAGCATGATTACACTTAATTGAATAGGCACAGAAAATAAGGGCTATGCCTTCCGTACACAGTCACGGAGGACATAGCCCTTTCCTTATGCTGTGATTATATCAGTCCTGAATTTCCTGCATCATTGTCGCACCGTCCTTGAAACCGACCCTGTAGGCAGCTCTCATCTCAGCGGCGGCAGTGCCGCTCACGCAGTCAAGTATCTGGTGGAATATATCAATCTGCTCCTCACTCAGCGAATCTTCAAAGGGGATACAGAGCTTGCCCCACTCGTCAGAGAACTCGGCGGAGTGGATTTCGCCCTGGCGGTAGTTGTAAAATGCATCAATCATTATGGTACGTCCTTTCTGTCCCTCCGTCACACGGAGAGTAGCCATATAACTGTTATTTATCAAATTATCGGTGTAGGTCACTTTGAGCGTGTCCATAAATAACAGGTATAGGAAAGCAAGCTGGCACTGGGGGCGCATAATATCGACAAGACGGAGGGTGACGTAACTCTGCGTTTTACAGACGGCACCGAGCGGTATGTTCCGCTTGGTCAGACAGAGCCTTCACCTGTTGCAGCTCACGAATACTGCTACTGCGATGATTCAAATGAAGTTCTTTGCCGTCTGGAGATCAGGCAGGTGAAAAAGACCGCCGTTGATGAAAACACAACGAACATCTTTTACATCGTTCAGGGCAACGCCGCCACACCCGACGAACTATTGACCGAAACGGCACAGAAAATAATAGACACCACCACAAAATACTGCGGCGGAACAGGGTGGATAGTTGTTCCCAATGTGGTTTTGTAATAAGCTCAAAATATAGACATAAAAAACAGTGTCATTAGCCCGAAGGCTTTTGGCACATTACATTTCAGTGCCGCATGATTTCCTCTCAGCATTATGATCTATCCCATTTTAAACCAATACCCTAATGGCATACATTACCGGTACAAACACACCTAAAATAATGAATGATACCTCATTTTGATACAGAAATAACGGAAAAAGGACGGTTTCAAGCCGTCCTTTTCGTTACAAAGACTATTTTTGAATATACAATATCTGCTCCTGATCTTTTTTTATTCACGGGAGCATACAGATAACTGCCACTGCTGCGGTGAGAGATCCTGCAATTGTGACTGCCCACCATATTCCGCTGCTGCCTGTTAACAGCGGCAGTGCATACAGCAAAACGGAAGACAATATCAGTCCTCACAGGAGCAAAATAACTGTTGACGATTTCGCTCTTGTGACTGATTGCAGATATGCCATAGCAAACATATTGATCGCCATTGGCAGGAATGATATTGCATAGAGGGGGAATAAATATGCATATTTATTCGGATATATTCTTTCCTCGCTCACCTCTGCTGTTTACAGTTACCATAATATCAATTACCGAGATAAGAATAATAATGACTGACACAATTATAACAGCAGGACGCATAACGGCATGACACCTCGCCGTTTCTCTCTGCCTTGATATGATACCCCATATCCGACAGTTCCTGAATGATCTTTTCCTGCTCTGATAATATCATTTCGCTGTCGGTTTCGGATATATTGAAAGCATTTTCCCAATCTATCTGTTCAGCCTGCTGATGAAATGTATAGATAACGCCCTGCACATCGGCAAGAGATACCGCTTGTCTGTCTGTATTTTTCAGACTGTGGAGTGTCCACACGATCAGTGCGGCAGCAACCGGGATCATTAAGACGATGATATTTGAGAGCATCATTCGCTTTTTAATCGACACATACACCACCTCATGGTATATTATAGCATTTTAATTATATGATTTCAATAGCTGCTTTGTCAGTTTGACTTTGCAAACTATTTTCGGGACAATTTCACATTCAATTTGTGCATAAAGCGGAAAAAGTATAAAATCTTTCTAAACTGTATTGAAAACATCATACTTGTGCGTTAAAATGTACTCGTTATCTATACTAAACGACAAAAAACATAGTAAGGAGTAGTGTAATGAAGGGTAAGCTCTCATCGGTGTTCAATATCGTTATCGCTGTGTTTCTTTTGATCGCAGTCAACAGTTTTTGTAAGCCGTGTCACGGAATTATGGAAATGCCCTGCGAACGCAGCACAATGATCGCTTGTATCGTATCGGCAGTTATCACGGCTTTGAACATCGCAAACCTTTTTATAAAAAACAAGTCTGTAAGGACAGGTATCTCGGCATTGAGTGTGTCAGGGGGCGTACTGCTGATATTGACACCTAAATTCGGGAAATGCCAAATTGCTTCAATGGCTTGCAATATGAAGACATTTCCTGTGCTAAAACTGGGCGGTATACTCATCATTGCTTTCACTGTTGTTTTCACCATTTATTTATTCATACAAGATCATTTGAGGAACAAAAGCCATGCTCACACCAAGTAAATTTGCATTACAGTGCATTTATAAGCAAGGGACTAATAGTCTGATCTTCTTTCTGCTTGTATTTATCACCTCTGCTTGTTTATACGGGGTAGGATTTTTTACAAAAAATATGCAGACGGGAGTAGAACAGGCTGCAAGTCACATCAATGCCGATATCATAGCCGTTCCGTCAGAATACAGCGATAATGCCAAAGGTGTGTTGTTTGAGGGCGCTGCCTGCACGATACTGTTTCCAAGCGATCCGACAGATATTTTGAAAAGTATAAATGGTGTTGACCGGGTAAGCTGTCAACTTTTTATGCGCACATTACAGATGCCTTGCTGTGCGGCGGCAGGTGTTCAGATCATAGCTATAGATACCGATACCGATTTTGCAGTCGGTGAGAATTTGAGATCAATGGGATTGAACACGCTCACTGCCGATGAGTTGATAGCCGGTTCAGGCTGTGGTCTTGCAAAAGGAACAAAGGTCAGTTTTTATGACAGAGAATTTACTGTGGCAGATGTACTGGAAGAAACAGGAATGGGCTACGACCGTAGCGTATTCATCAGCTTTGAAGCAGCCGATCTTATCACTGCGGATGAGCAATATTCAGAATATTTCGATCAAAGAACAGGTTTAAGTTCGATGGCTCTGATAAAAATAGCAGACGGTGCGGATACAGAACAGGTCAAAAAGGCTGTCAATGAAAAACTTGCTGAACAGGGCATAACTGCATATTCGGTAGACATTATGTCTCAAAGTCTGATAAAGCAGCTTGATTACTTCAAAAGCTTTGGTGCAGTGATGGATATATTTGTCATACTCTTAGCTTCTGTATCGCTGTTTTCACTTGTATCGCTTTCATTTCGCCGTCGCAGAAACCGTGTCGGAAGTATGTTGTCAGTTGGTATCACAAGAAACAGGATCATCGGTATGTTTTTGCTCGAATATCTGTACTTAACGCTTTTAGGTGCTTTTGCAGGTATCGGACTATCTATGATCGTCGTGCTCCCGCTGCATGATGTGATAAAGCAGGCAGTTGATATGCCATATAAATTTATCGGTATGGGTAATATGTGTCTGTTGGCTCTTTATGTGATCTTCATTGATCTTATAATGCTGCTTCTTGCGTGCTCAACATCTTTTGCAGACATGATACGCACCGAGCCGGCAATACTCACGGAGGAACAGGTATGATACTGAAAGCAGACAATATATCCAGATCATTTGGAAAGAACGGTTTATCTACCGTCAGTATCAGCATCAAAGAGGGACAGATGATCTGTGTTACCGGAGAATCGGGCTGCGGCAAAACAACTCTTCTGAATATCTTATCGGGAATGTTAAGACCTGACAGCGGTACTGTTCAGCTTGACGGCAGGAATATTTTTCAGATGACAGATAAAGAACGTACAATGCTGAGAAATACAACAATAGGTTACATGACACAAGGAAATTCCCTGATCCCGGAATTGACGATATGGCAGAATATAGTGTGTCCCACTGAGCTTTGCGGAAAGAAAGCAGATGAGGATAAAGTAACGGCTCTCTGCGAATGGCTCGGTATAGCCAATGTTTCGGATTCTTATCCATCCGATCTTTCCGGCGGTGAATATCGTCGGGCATTGCTTGCAAGGGGGCTGCTTCTTGACACGCCAATATTGCTCGTTGATGAGCCGACTTCCAATCTTGATGAAAAAAGTGCGTCGATCGTTCGTGAAGTGCTGAACGAACAATATCTGAAAGGCAAAGGGGTCTTGATAGTCACCCACGATAAGGAATTTCAAAGATACGAGCCTGAAATAATTGATTTGAAGGAGGAATGCTATGAAGATAAAACATAAGCTCGCTGTGATAGGTATTATTACTGCTATGTTAAGCGGTTGCGGACATACGGAGAAAAGTTCAGACTCGGTCAGTTCGGCAAATACCGAAAAAATACCGCCTATAACAGTGGTTAAAACAGAAACTGAACAAAGTGAAAGCAGTATTTCCGAGGCCGCTGTATCAAATACAACAGAACCTAAAGTTACTTCAGCTGAAACAGCATCTGCGACTGCTGCATCTGTATCAACTGAGACAGAAAATGTTTCTGAAACATCAGTCAGCAGCTCTGAGATACAAGAACATTCATTGACAGAGGAAACATCTGCACAGGCAGCCGCACCGGAGGAAACAGGAGAAGCCGAACAATATGATACTTTCTATGGTGTTCTGATAGATGAGGATTGCAGTGATTTTGAATATCCACCGCTTCACGATCTGCCTTGTATGCTGATGGATTCATGCCGTGCAAGCGGTTACGGACTTGATATAGAGCAGTCGGACGGAAGCTGGGTGTTCTATATGTTTGATGATAATGGACAGACACTTTCATGGGATTATCTGACACAAACCGACCGAATGGACGGTTTATATGTGACCGTAACAGGTAAGTGGGAGGATAATGTCATTAAAGTAATAGATTTACAGGAGGGCTAAAATATGGTAAAACGATTTTCAAGAAGCTTGTCTGCCTTGACAGCATTTTTGATCATGGCGATGGTAATTGCTGCATCTGCGCCGGTATTTTCAGTAAGTGCTGAGGAAGTGCAGACAATCGTTACAGAATACGAAGATCTGTGGACGGGTAATATCACGGTAAAAGTCGGCGCGCCCGTAAAGTGGTATGTAAATGTGCCGGCGGGTACAGAACCTAAAGGCTGCCGCGCTACGATAAAGATACCCGATCTAGAACCTAAAGGCTGCCGCGCTACGATAAAGATACCCGATCTCGGCTGGGGCACTGATACTCACAATAAAGATGAGGGACATCTTGTTCTGACAGAGGGTGAGAATTTTGTATATGAGTTCACTCCCGAAGAAACAGGCGATATTCTTTTCTGCTGCTGGATGGGTTCAGGCTGCCACAAGAATTATATCCACGTTGTCGATGATACGACCGAGCCTAATGACGACAGTACAGCTAATCCCGATAGCGAACAGACTGACAGCAGCAGTAGTGCAGATGACGATCCGAGCAAGACCGACGACACGTCAAGCAATGCCGATAGCGACAACAGTACAGATGAAATACAAGAAATCATTACTGAATACGATGATTTATGGACGGGTAATATCACGGTAAAAGTCGGCGTACCCGTAAAGTGGTATGTAAATGTGCCGGCGGGTACTGCGCTTATGGGTTGTGAAAGAACTATCAAAATACCCGGACTTGGTTGGGGGACAGATAGTCACAACAAAAATGAAGGACACCTCACTCTTGAAGAAGGCAAGAATTTTGTATATGAGTTCACTCCCGAAGAGACTGGCGATATCTTATTCACTTGCTGGATGGGTTCAGCCTGCCATTATAACTATATTCATGTGACATCTGACGGAATAGCTGACCCGAATGCCGAAAAAGGCGGAAAAAGAACTGATACGGATACCGGTTCCTCTGAAAATTCAGGTGTTTCCACGTCAGAAAATAAAAAAACGGTTAATTCCGCTGCGAACACTTCAAACCCCAATACCGGTGATAACTCTCCATTAGTTTTCGTGATCACAGCTATTATCTCTGCTTCGGCTGCCTTTGCTGCGGAAAAAAAATAGGAAACATGACGTTTGACATTTGATCTCTCGTTAGTGTAGTATAATGGCACACCTGTAAACCGTTCCGCACAAGATCTGTTTGTAATTGTGAGCATACCACAACAGTTACAAACCCTATTGAAACAAATAACCGCAAGCTCTCAGAAACGCTCTGTAAGTTTCTGAGAGCTTTTTCTTTTCAGGCGGTTAAGTTTTTCCGCTCCGCAGGCTCGGACGGTGCTGTGGGGCTTTGACCTTCGCCAGACGGTCAAGCAGTGGTCGGCTCTGCGATTCCGTGTTCCGCTTCATACTCCCTCACTCGGCGGTAGAAGGTGTTTGCCGACAAGCCAATTCTCCGCATAAATTCCCTGCCTGTGATGCTCTTGGACATAGAGCTGACCGAACCTCGTCCGGTCGATCTCAATGGGCTTTCTGCCTGTGTACTTGCCCTGTGCTTTGGCGATTTCAATGCCCTCACGCTGTCGCTGTTTGAGCTGTTCTCTTTCAAGCTGAGAGAGTGCAGCAAACACGGTGAGCATAAACTTTCCTGACGGAGTATCGGTGTCGATGATGTTAAGCAAGTCCTTTGTGGAGCGCCCTAAACGGCTGATACTCTCAATGTAGAGCGTGTCGCCCTCACGCACATAGTTGGGGCTTGCCCTTAGCTGTGGACGGTCTGTAGCAAATAGCGAAGCATTTTGCGTGCTCACTGACAGCTTTTCAGAGAAGATACGGTCTACCTGATAGTCACACATGATCTCCTGCTGACGAGCGGTTTCTTGGTGTTCGGTGGAAACTCTGATGTATCCGATTTTGCTCATAGTTGTTGTTTCCTTTCTTTTGTTGATATATGGTTGACTTATTGGCGGTGATGATGTATAATTACTGGTAAGGGTAGGCACTCGGCTTACTTGTGAATTAGAAGTCTCTCTAAGTTCCAACGAAAATGATACAGGAGAAGATGAATAATATGTTATTACTGTTCTATCAAGATTTTACATTAAAACTTCCTCTCTCTCAGCAGGAAGTCGATCAAAGATTTTCCTGCATGATTTTTCATGGAAAAAATATGAAAGGGCAATCTCTATTCACATTTGTTGATCGGAAAGAGATTGATTTTTACACCCCTCAGTTTCTGGTAATGATGTCACCAATCGGCAAGGAGTGTCATGTGAAAGTTCGTATGGGATTATGGCAAGAAACAAGAGAAACTCTTCTGAAACGGTTTGTACAGCTTTGTATTCCTGAATTTTTTTTAGGTTTCTTATCTTCCAACAATGAAAATTTATGGTTTCTGCCATTGCCCTTATTGACAGTGATTATAATAGGATGGATATATAATGTCATTCGCTTTTCGTTTCGAGCAATGTAAACACCATTTATAGAAGGTTTTGCTTTTATTGAAATGCCCTCGGTTATTCGAGGGCATTATGTTTGTTCGTCAACGGCTTGTCTATGAGCTTGTAAAAGAC
>NZ_CACWPP010000128.1 GCF_902762735.1 uncultured Ruminococcus sp. | reverse complement strand
TCTTTCCCCCGCCGCAGGCGGGGGAAAGATAACCGCCAACTGTATTCAATTCCCGATATAACATCGTTTATTTTGGTATATCAGCGGGATAATCACATACTAAAATACATGGAGGTGTTCTCATGTCAAAAATATTACTGATAAACGGCAGTCCGAATGAACATGGCTGTACTGCGACAGCGCTTGCGGAGATGGCAGGGGTGTTTGAAAAAAACGGCATTGAAGCTGAGATGCTGTGGCTCGGCAGGAAAGCGATGCCCGACTGTATCGCATGCTACAAATGTCAGCAGGGCGGCGGCTGTGTTTTCAAAGATGCTGTGAACGATGTGGCGGCTAAGATAGACGAATATGACGGTCTGGTGTTCGGTTCACCTGTTTACTACGGCGGTCCGACGGGCAGACTTACCTCTTTTATGGACAGACTGTTTTTCAGCGTTCCCGATGAAAAGTTTGCAGGCAAACTGGCGGCATCGGTCGTTTCGTGCAGACGCGGCGGTGCAACAGCGGCGTTTGAAAGGCTAAACAATTATTATCTTATCGAGAATATGGTAGTTGCAGGTTCGCAGTACTGGAATCAGGTACACGGCTCAACTCCCGAAGAAGTCCGAAAAGATGATGAAGGCTTGCAGACCATGAGGACGCTTGCACAGAATATGACATGGCTGCTGAAAAATATCGAAGCAGGAAAGTCAAACGGTGTCTGTCCGCCCGAATATGAGGAAAAGACCTTTACAAATTTCATCAGATAGATGCCCGCAAAACTCAACTGCGTCAGGCTCATCAATACGAGGTCATCGGCAATGATCTCTCCCCGAAAGTACGTGCTTTCGGGGAGTTTTTATATGGTTTACTTTCCACTTGACACAAAGCTGAAAAAGACCTTTCACGATCATAACTCGGAAGGCACATACATGGTTTCATTATATCCTACAAGCCAAGTAGGATATAACTCTTTATTCTTTGTATAACATTTCCTATTGACTTAATAGGAGTAATATGATATAATCCTTACATGCCCATAAAAATTATGGTAAATTATGTTAAGGAGTCGAATGACCATGAAAAGAAAAAATCTGTCACTGTATGTTAATACTGTCATCTCAGCCGCAGGGCTTGTCGGCATCAACACATTCCTTCACCCCTGCCAAAGCGAAATGGCGATGAAATGCGTGAGAACGACACATATAGCAAGTGCTGTGCTGGCGGCGCTGATAGCTGTTGAGATCATCGGGGCTGTCACAAAGCATGATACCGCACGAAAGACCGTCCCGTTCATATCGGCACTGCTCAGCGCCGTACTGTTTTTCGTACCGCTTCTGGGTCACTGCGGCGGTGCGATGATGCACTGCAACACCCATACTATGCCTGCCGTCAGGATAAGCGCTCTGCTGATACTTGTCATATCGCTGACATCAGTGATAACAGATACCGTTTCCTCAGGAAGGAAAAAGGCGTATGGGAACGATTAAGTATGCGCTGGATGTTATCTCATACAGCAGGTTCAGGAGCGCGGTAGTTTTCGTTCTTGTATTTGTGACGACCGTGTGCGTTTTCGGCACAGGTCTGTTCACCGACAATATCAGAAGCGGAGCTGACAAGCTGAACGGTACGACAAACACAGATCTCTATATCGTCCCGCAGGAGTATCTTGACAGCACCAAAGATATGCTTTTCAAAGGCAAAGCCTGCACTATACTGTTCCACGAAGATGAAGCGGACGGTATAAATGATATTCAGGGCATAGATGTCAGCAGACAGCTCTATCTTGAGACCCTTGAGATGAGCTGCTGTTCCTCAGGCGGACTTCAGATAGTCGCATATGACCCCGAAACTGATTTCTCCGTAAAACAGTGGAGCGACAAAGCGCCCGACCTGAAAGCTGACGAGATACTTGCAGGCTCGTCATCAAATTTCACCGTAGGCGAATCGGTAAATGCTTTCGGACGCAGTTTCAGGGTCGCAGATATTCTGGAAGAAACAGGCATGGGCTATGACAGCAGCCTTTTTCTTACCTACGAAGCCGCAGACAGTATCACTTCATCGGCTGAGTATAAATACATGTTTGGTCAGCGGGAAGGACTGCTCTCAATGATGCTGGTAAGACAGAACGCGGGCAGTGACATATCATCGCTTAGCGAACAGATAAATGCGGCACTCAGCGGCTCGGAACTGAAAGTTTATGCTGTTGATGAACTCACGTCGGGACTGCGCGGCAATATCCGCATGCTGACGGGCATGGTCGGCGTTATGGACGTGTTTGCACTCATAATAGCATCTGTCTCGCTTTTTGCTATGGTGACTGTTACCTCACAGCAGCGCAGGAAAGTCGCGGGCAGCCTGCTTTCGGTGGGCGCAAGCAAGGGAAAGATACTGCTGATGTTTCTGACAGAGTATCTCCTGCTGTTCGCGGCGGGGACGGTACTGGGTATCGCAGCATCGCTCATATTCCTGCTGCCGCTGCATGATGTCCTGAAAACAGCACTGGATATGCCTTACAAGCTGATCTCAGCGGGACAGGCTTTCGGCATCGCCGCAAAAACTCTGGCGATAAATGCAGGTATGCTGGCGGCTGCGCTGTCCTTTACATTCATAACTATAATGAAGCAGGAACCTGCTATGCTGACAGGAGAAAACGTATGATAAAAGCTGTAAATATTTCAAGAAACTTCGGCGGCAACGGGTTGAGAAGCACCGACATCTCCCTTGAAAAAGGGGGATTCATCGGTGTTTCGGGAGCATCGGGCTGCGGAAAATCAACACTGCTGAATATAATCACAGGCATGCTTCGCCCCGACAGCGGCACTGTCCTTATCGGCGGTGAGGATATATACAAACTTTCGTCTGCCGCACGCACAGCTCTCAGGGCGGGAAAGATAGGCTATATAATGCAGGGCAGTGTATTGCTGGGCGAACTGACAGTGCTTGAAAATATCATTCTGCCTGCCCGTATCGCAGGAAGATCTCCCGACAGAGAAAAAGCCGAAAAGCTGTGCCGAAAGCTGGGCATAGATAATGTTATGGGCTCTTATCCTTCCGATATTTCGGGAGGGGAGTACCGCCGCACCATGCTGGCAAGGATATTATTCGCTGATACCCCCATACTGATAGCCGATGAACCCACTTCTAATCTTGATGAAGAGAGCGCATCTATCGTCCGCAGTATGATAAAAGAAGTACACGATAAGGGTGTCAGCATCATCGCCGCGACACATGACAGCGAACTGCTTTCGTTGGCTGACAGGGTGATACAGCTTCAGCCATTACGTTGATAGTAAATTATCGTTATCAGGGAGATCGCTTTGCATAAAATTGACCTCTTTGAACTTTTTGCCGAAAAAAGTATAAAAAATCGGCTGATCTTTACAAATATTTGTAAGAAAAATAAAAATCCTGTAAACCTAGAGAAAAAGTATGAAAACCTCTTGACATTCATCGAGAATGGTGTTATAATCATATCATTCCGATGGGAAAAATCAAATTTATGAAGATAACTAAGGAGCGATAACTATGGCAAACGAAAACATTTGCAGAAGCTGCGCAGACTGCGGCGTAATGAATTGTCTGAACAGAAAGGGTAAATACCCCGAGTTTTGTCCCACAGCAGAACTCACCGAAGAGGAGATAGACGAAGTAGTTGCACTGTATACCAACAGCCGCATCAATAAGAAAGTTTCGATAGCTTCCGCTGAGATAGAGGGAGAATTCTACGGCAAGTATACAAGAGTCGAAGAGATAATCGAGTTTGCAAGGCGTATAGGTGCCAAGAAGATAGGCATCGCTACCTGCGTGGGTCTTATCGAAGAGAGCAGGATATTCGCAAAGATATTAAGGCTCAACGGTTTTGAGGTCTACGGCATAAGCTGTAAAGTCGGCTCTGTAAACAAGACAACGATAGGCGTTGACGAGAAGTACACCTGTGTGACAGGACCTGTTATGTGCAATCCCATAATGCAGGCTAAACTGCTCGCAAAAGCAAAGGTTGACCTTAACGTTGTGGTCGGTCTTTGTGTAGGACATGACAGCCTGTTCTATAAATACGCAAAGGGTCTTACAACGACACTTATCACCAAAGACAGAATGCTTGCACACAATCCCGCAGGCGCTCTTTATCAGGCAAGGGCTTATTACAAAAAACTGCTCCATGCACCTGTCGGTGAAGAACTTGACAGATCAAAACTCTCACCGGGAGCAGATATATAGCGATCCGCCTGAAGATCCTGACAAGATACGGTCACAAGAACCATAGATCCGAACGCTTGCGACCGTGTCCTGTGAATTTAAACAGTTGGATCGCTGTACGAAAGGAAGTAATTATCAATGAAGATACTCAGACCACTGCTGCCGCTCTTATCACTGGCAGCTGCGGAGATAGTGGCATTCGCCGTTCCCGATTCTCCGCTGCATCAGCCTGCGAAACATCCGTATTTCGCCATACTTCTGATAATAGCGGTGGCTGTATATTTCATAGCTGCGACAGTCGGGTATTTTAAGAACAGGAACAACAGTGCCGCTGAAAAGCCCGTGTTTTATCGCGGTCCTTTCCTGGCAGGTGTGATACTGTTTCTTAACCTGTTAAATATATTCACAGTCAAGACAGCGCTGTTCCCCGTACTGTATTTTCCTGCTCTTGACAGGGTGTTCGGTACACTGTTCGAGGACAGGACGCTGATATTAAAGTGCATCGGCTTCTCTATGGGGATACTTCTCAAAGGCGTTGCAGGCGGACTGATAATAGGGTTCTTTATGGGAATAGCTATCGGTTTCAGCAAAGCTGCCGAATACTGGATAAACCCGCTGATACGCATACTCGGACCTATCCCGTCCACCGCATGGATACCGATACTTCTGGTGGTATTCTCGGAAGCAAGATCGGCAAGTTCATTCATAATAGGCATATCGGTATGGTTCCCGACAGTAGTGCTTACCTCCAGCGGCATAGCAAATGTCAAGAATTCCTACTTTGAAGTTTCCTCCACACTGGGCGCGGGTCAGCTGCAAAAGATATTCCGCATCGGCGTGCCCGCTGCGATGCCCAGCATCTTTCTCGGTCTGTTCAACGGTATCTGCGGCTCGTTCGTGGCGCTGATGACAGCCGAAATGATCGGTGCCAAGTACGGCATCGGCTGGTATGTCAACTGGCAGAAAGAAATGATGGCTTATTCAAATGTATATGCGGGACTGATCGTCATCGCGGTAATGTTCTATCTGGTGATAACAGTGCTTTTCAAAATACGTGACCGTGTACTCGGCTGGCAGAAAGGTGTGATAAAATGGTAGGCAGCATCAGATTTGAGGGCGTAAAAAAGACTTTCCACACCGTTACGGGCGAAACTGTAAATGCTCTCAGCGGAGTTGATCTTGAAATAGAAAAGGGCAAATTCGTTTGCCTTATAGGACCTTCGGGCTGCGGCAAATCGACCATGCTGCGTATCCTCGCGGGACTGGATAAACCCACCGAAGGCAGTGTTTACATAGATGATGAGAAGGTAAAGAAGCCCGACTGCGACAGAGGGCTGGTGTTCCAGGATCCGAACTTGTTCCCCTGGCTGAATATATACGACAATGTCGCATTCGGTCTGAAAGTCAGAAAGCTATATAAAGAGCGCAGTGCCGACATTTCCGAGTATATGGAGCTTGTCGGGCTGAAAGGCTTCGAGAAGTCCTATCCTCATCAGCTTTCGGGCGGCATGTGCCAGCGTGCTTCACTGGCAAGGGCACTTATCGGACACCCCAAAGCGCTCCTGCTGGACGAACCTCTCGGTGCGCTGGACGCATTCACCAGAATGAACATGCAGGACGAACTTCTGCGCATCAAAGCCGAAAAAGATATGACTATGATAATGGTAACGCACGATGTTGATGAAGCTGTATATCTTGCAGACAAGATAGTTGTTATGACACCTCGTCCCGCAAAGATAGAAAAAGTCATAGACGTTGATCTTCATCAGCCGCGTGACAGAAATAATCCCGAATTTATCAGGCTCAGAAGCGAGATATTGAAGATACTCGACTTTGCCGGAAAAGAGCCTGAGGTAGAATATAACATTTAACAGGAGGATCTTTATGTATTTAAGAAAAACAGCAGCGCTTCTCACATCTGTACTTATGCTGACAGCATTGACAGCCTGCGGCAGCAGCGCAGACAAGGACGGCGGCAAAGACGGCGAATATGTCCTTAAAATAGGCGAGGCGCAGGGCGCTCTGTGCCATGCACCTTTGCAGGTAGCTATGGAGAACGGCTATCTCGATGAAGAAGGCATAAAGTGGGAGAGAGTGGATTTCGGCAAGGGCGATATTCAGGCTGCGCTGGGCGCAGGCACTATCGACTGCGGATTTGGTCTGGTAGGCAAGTTCGTTCAGCCGATAGACAACGGACTTAACATGGTAGTTACCGCAGGCATGCACACAGGCTGCACAAAGCTGCTGGTGAAGAGCGACTCGGGCATAAAAACGCTTGATGACCTCAAAGGCAAAAAGATAGGTGTATCTTCTCTTGCAGGCTCAGAGTGCGTTACTGCCAAAAGAGCGCTGCACGAAGCAGGCTTTGATATATCTGCCGAGAGCAAAGATGTGGAGTTTCTGGTATTCGGCGTTACAGACCAGCCGCAGGCTCTGCAGAACGGTGCAGTCGATGCGATATGCACCCCCGACCCAGTAGCTACTCAGGCTGAAAAGGAGTTCGGACTTGATGCACTTCTCGATACCGCAGTGACCGAGCCTTATGCTTCCGAATACTGCTGTGTTACTTTCGTTTCAAAGGAACTCGCCGAACAGCACCCCGATGTTGCCGCAAAGTTCACCGATGCGTGCCTTAAAGCCTCTGCATGGGTAGCGGAACACCCCGATGAAACAGCAAAACTTCAGGTGGAAAAGGAGTATGTCAGCGGTGACCCTGCCGCAAATGCAGAGATACTTAGATCATATCAGTTCATACCCAGTGTAAAGGGCGGTCAGGAAGCACTTACAAACGTATCCCGTGACCTAAAGACCATCGGCATGCTCCAGGACAGCACCGATCCCGACGAACTGGCAACACGTTCATTCAAAAAATTTGACGGCGTGCCCGACAGCTACAAAACAGAGGACGGCAAGCTCGTAGCAGTTGAGTGAATTTGAACATAAACAGCATCCGATATAACATCGGGTGTCCATAAGATAAGCCCCGAAACAGCTTTTCGGGGCTTTCAGTCTGTCGCAAAAGTCTACCCGAAAGGGTAGGCTTTTTTGAATAAGTGTGGTATAATAAAGAGGGGTGAAAAAGATGCTGGAAAAGAAAA
>NZ_CACWPP010000127.1 GCF_902762735.1 uncultured Ruminococcus sp. | reverse complement strand
CAATTTTGATGTGTATTGCTGATGATACAAAATGGCTGTTCTTTCGTATTGTTCCCCCGCCTTCGGCGGGGGAACAATACACAACCAAATTGGGATTTTATTGTTTCATAAAGTACAGCTTTGACAATTATTCCGAGAAAAGCGCCCTCTGTCAATTGGGTGCTGTCTCTGCCATTATTTTCAGTGCGGTGTTCAGACCGTCCACTGCGGCACTCATTATTCCGCCTGCATAGCCTGCACCCTCACCGCATGGGTAAAGGTTGTCGCAGGAAAGGGAAGTCAGCCTGTCCTTATCTCTGGTTATCCTTACGGGTGAACTTGTCCTCGTTTCGGGCGCACAGAGCAGTGCCTTGCCGTCACCGAAACACTTCATCTTGCGTGAAAAGACTTTCAGCCCTGTACGCATCATGTCAGTCACCTGTTTCGGGAATATCTTTTCATAATTTGCAGCAGTTATGCCCAGCGAATAGGTGGGTTCGATATTTGTATCAAGGTCAGCCCTGCCTGCAAGAAATCCCCTGACGCTTGTGGCACACGCCTTGTAGCTGCCCGACTGTGCATAAGCATTCTGCTCTATCTGTCGTGCAAAGTACATGCCGTCAAGCGGTTTGTTTCCGAAATCTTCGGGCGATACCGAGACCACCAGTGCGGAATTGGCGTTCCTGCCGTCTCGTGCAAACTCGCTCATGCCGTTGGTGACTATGCCGCCCTCTTCCGATGCCGCAGGCACTACATATCCGCCGGGACACATGCAGAAAGTGTAAGCTGCCCGCCCGCCGTTCTCGCGGTATGATAGCTGATATTCGCCTTTCGGGAGCATCGGGTCGCCCGCATGACTGCCGTACAGGCTTTCATCTACTGCGGATTGTCTGTGTTCTATCCTTGCACCCACTGAGAAAGGCTTTGCTTCCAGAAAAATACCCTTGCTGTGAAGAAGCTCGAATGTGTCCCTTGCCGAATGGCCTATCGCCAGCACCAGCGCAGAAGTCTGTTCACTGCCGCCTGTGAAGCTGACTTGTCCGATGTGCCTGTCACCGAGTTCGATTCCGTTAAGTTCGGTGCTGAACCTCACTTCTCCTCCGAGACTGATTATCCGCTCTCTGATGCCTTTTACAACGCCCCTCAGTTTGTCTGTACCGATGTGCGGCTTTGCTTTTGTGAGTATCTCTTCGGGCGCACCGAATTCCACCATTCGTTCCAGAACGTATCTGCACAGCGGGTCTTTTATTCGTGTCGTCAGTTTTCCGTCGGAGAATGTACCTGCGCCGCCCTCACCAAACTGTATGTTCGAGCTGACATTCAGCGTCCCGAATTTCATAAAGCGCTCAACGCTCTCAACTCGCTGTTCGATGCTTTCGCCCCGTTCGATGACCAGCGGTCTGTAACCATGTTCAGCCAGTGCCAGCGCACAGAACATACCCGCAGGTCCGAAACCTGTCACGACAACTCTGCCCTCAGCCTTTTTCTGTGAGATGACAGGTTCAAAGCTGCTGTCAGCCGCGTAAGTCAGCTGTGCATCTTTAGCGGCAAGTTTCTCTTCCAGCGGGCGGTCAGACAGTGAGAATATGACCGAATGAACATAGTGTATGTCGTCGCGCTTTCGTGCATCGAGAGAAGTTTTGTAAATGTGCGCCGAAACTATCTCCGCCGCCGAAACGCCCAGCCTTTTCTCAGCCGTTTTTATTACTGTTTCCTTGTCAGCACCCAACGGTGCTTTTATCTGATTTACTATGACAGGCATAGTTATTACCTCCAAAAAAGCGGTCCGACAGCTTGTGCCGAACCGCCGTGTTATTATTCTGCCGCAGACGAATCTGCTTCGCTGCTGTCATCTGATGTCTTTGACACAGAGACTGTTACCTGTACTTCGTTAGTACCGAAGCACCATACCTTATTCTGTCCCTCGGCATATATCTTTGCTTCCTTTGTGTACGAACCCGTGCTTTTCACATCGCTCAGCAGAACAGTGGCGTGAATATCATCATCAGTCAGGCTGTCAATGACATCTTCAGGACCGTAAAGCACCACATTCGGCAGTCTCGCATTATCGACTTCGCTCACAAAGCTCTGCGGTGCGCCTTTCAGCTCTATATTGTCAGCATCAAGTGTAAAAGTTGCTGACTTGTAGCCTTTTCCGTCAAAGCTCACCACAACTGTATCGTTGCCGCTGGTATTTATCTCACCCGTTGACAGCGGTATGTTGAAAGTAAAGGTTTTGGTGAGGTTTATACTGTTAAGCGCGATGTTGCCCAGCGTGACCTCCTCGCTCTCGGGTTCGTCAAGGTGCGGCGTTATGACTGAAACGCTGTCCTGAGAGAGCTTGAGCGGCAGTGAAGCAGTGTCAAAGCCGTCGGGCGCACCTGTAACGTTCACCTTGAGGTCGAGCTGTTTCTTTTTGTATATAACAAAATTCACATTGAACGCCTCTGAGTCTTTGACAGTAAACTTGCTTGTATCCAGCTTTTTGTCATCATCATCGTAGAATACGATGTCATCAGCTGCGATGGTTTCGTCCTCGCCGAGTTTCTTTGACTTTGCTATACGTGCAGTCACCCTGCTTATCTGGTCAAGTGCATTCTTCGGACCTTCAACGGTTATTTCCTTTGGCGAAACGGAAGTCTCTTTCAGCGTATAGCCATCATGTGCCGTTATAAGCGGAGCTTCAGGCGTTACTTCGATGGTCTTTTGAGTTATCCTGTCAAAATCGACTTCGACTTTGCTTGGCGAGACCGATACGACAGTACATCTGTCAGTCGAATGGCTGCTCTTCACATCAATGTCAAGGCTGTATGTGCCTTCTTTTGTAACATCGTCGAGGTTTACGGTAGCTATCAGATCATTCTCTGTATAAGTACCTATCTCATAGTTCATGCCTTTTATCTCAACATCGACTGTAATGTCCTTGTAATTCAGTGCCGCAAGACCTTTTTCCTCAGCGGTCGTGCCGTTCATGCTGAAATCCACATGAACGCCTGTGATGGTCTTGTTGATGGTAGGGAACTGTGTTATCGACATTATGAACCATGAGATAACAGCAACGATGAAGGCGAGGATGCGCATGGAGAAATCCGTACCCTTATCCTTTATCAGCTTTATCCGCCTGGACTTCTTTTCGTTCTTGTTAGCTTTGTTTACTTCTTCCATCTCGAGATCACCCTTCCTGCAAAAGATTTTTCCTTAATGGAATTAGTATCCTTATCGGTTATAAGCGAATTAGTCAGCAGTTTTTTCAGCGACTCTTTCGAGTAGCCCCTTGTCAGCTCACCGTTTTCAGCTACTGATATAGCACCTGTTTCTTCTGAAACGACAATTACCAGCGCATCAGAATTCTCACTCATGCCGATGGCGGCTCTGTGTCTTGAACCAAGCTGTTTGTTTATCAGTTCGTCCTTCTGCGGTCTTGGCAGAAAACAGCCTGCCGCCAGTATAACACCGTCCCTCATTATAACTGCACCGTCATGCAGAGGTGTGTTGGGGTAAAAGATATTTCCGAAAACTGCCACCGACGGCGTACAGTTGAGTATCGTACCTGTTGCTATCTGCTCGCCCAGCTTAGTCTTTCTTTCGCAGATTATCAGCGCACCTGTTTTGCTTGATGAAAGATTTTGCGCCGCATCGCATATGGCTTCAATGGCGCTGTTCCATTTCATTTCGTCGTCAGTAGCATCGGTGGGATTGAGAAAACTCAGCTCAGCTATCCTTGTTCTGCCGACTTTTTCCAGCATTCGCCTGAGTTCGGGTTGGAAGAGTATGATAAGTGCCAGAAAGCCCCACTGGAAACACAGTTTCAGCAGAAAGCGCATAGTGTTCAGATTGAACAGATATGCCAGCGCATAGCATGCCAGCAGTACCGCGATGCCCTGTGTGAGCTGCTGCGCTCTCGTTTCACGTATCAGCTTTATGCCGTTATATATCAAAAACCAGAGTATGATTATGTCAACTATATCATTAAGGCGGATATTCAGAAACACGCCCAATATAGAATTCAAAGTTTCTTGTATTGTAGGAAGCATATTCCACACCCTTTACGTTAATTTTAATGATCTCTATATTCTATATTATTATATCATAATCCATAAAAAAGTACAATACCCATCTAATAATTTTTTTATACAAATTATAGAAGATTTGGCAAACGTTTTTTTACTCCACAGACTGTTCACACGGTTAAAATACGGTAACAAAGTTAGTGAATTTATTGACAAAACGGGCATTACAGCGTATAATAATTAGTGTATCGTCTTTTGTTTTCGGGAAAGGAGGGGTATCATGTACGAACAGGTATTGCAGCTGTTGACAGACAGGAATTTCAAGCGTATCAGAGAGATATTCATTGATATGAACGAAGCTGATGTTGCTTCACTTCTGCAAAGATTTCACGATGACCATGAGGCTGACAAGCGCGACCTGATAGTGCTGTTCCGTCTGCTGAACAAGGATATTGCGGCAGATGTTTTCGCGTATATGGACAGTGACATGCAGATGATGCTGATAAACGCATTCACTGATAAGGAATTGCAGGAGGTCATTGATGACCTGTATGTTGATGACACGGTAGATATTATTGAGGAAATGCCTGCAAATGTTGTATCAAGGATACTTGCTTCGGCTGACAGTGAAACACGCAAGCAGATAAATCAGATACTTAAATACCCCAAAGACAGTGCGGGTTCGGTGATGACCACCGAGTATGTTTACCTGAGAAAGGATTATACTGTCAGGGAGGCACTTGACTGGATAAGACATATCGGTGTTGTAAAGGAAACGGTATACACTCTGTATGTTACCGAAAACCGCGTGCTTATCGGTGTGCTGTCACTGCTTGACCTTATTACTGCCGATGAAGCTGACAGGATAGAAGATATAATGGAAACGAATATCATTTCCGTCAGCACGCTGGAAGACCGTGAACTTGTGGCTTCAAAAATGGCTAAATATGACTTTGCGGCAATGCCTGTTGTCGATAAGGATATGCGTCTTGTGGGCATCATAACCTATGATGATGCTATGGACGTTATCGAGGAGGAGACCACTGAGGACTTCTCAAAGATGGCGGCGGTCGCTCCCAGTGAGGATTCATATTTCAAAACATCAGTTATGAAGCACGCCAAAAACCGCATAATGTGGCTGCTGGTGCTTATGCTTTCCGCCACGCTGACGGGTGCGGTGGTAAACAAGTATCAGTCGGCGTTTGCGGCAGTGCCTGTGCTGGTATCGTTTCTTTCGATGCTGAGCGGTACGGGCGGCAACTGCGGTTCGCAGACCTCTACGCTGGTAATTCGCGGCATGGCGCTGGGTGAGATAAACATGCGCGATTTCTTTAAAGTTCTTTTCAAGGAACTGCGCGTTGCGGTGGTATGCGGCATTATCCTCTCGATAGTAAATGCAGGCAGGATAATACTTGTCTACCATAACGATACTTCGGTGAACTGCTACAAGCTGGCGTTCACGGTCAGCGGTGCTATCCTGCTGACGGTCATACTGTCAAAGCTGATAGCCGCGATGCTGCCGATGGCGGCAAAAAAGCTGAAACTCGACCCCGCGATCATGGCAGCACCCCTCATTACCACCATTGTTGACACCTGTTCGACGCTGATGTTCTTTGCGCTGGCGACGGTGGTATTCGATATAAAATAAATATGACTATCCCTTTAGCACACCAACAAAAATGCGGTGAACAAAAGGATAATTGAGCGCCATACGCCAAGAACTTTAAGTTCTGTATAGCCGCTGTTTTTGTGGTGTGTCAGCGGGATGACCAAAAAAATAAATGCAGCAGCCGCAATATAGCTCACCCTCTAAAAAATGGGCAGCTGTATTGCAGTTGTTTTTTAGATATATCCCGATCTGATCGTATATTCGGCAATACACATCAGAATTTATAGTCACAAAAAAAGACCCCGAAAGATAGCTCTTTCGAGGTCTGTATTTTTTATTATCGCTCAGATCAGTCGATCTTAACTGTCCAGCCGAAAGTATCGGGTATCTTGCCCCACTGGATACCTGTCATGGTATCATACAGCATCTGGGAGATCTTGCCGATCTTGTTGTCGTTGATGGTCATTACCTTGTCGCCCCACTTCAGATGACCGACAGGGGAGATGACAGCGGCAGTACCTGTGCCGAAAACCTCGTCCAGCTTGCCTTCGTCATAAGCCTTAGCGACCTCTTCGATGGTTATTCTTCTCTCGCTGCATGGTATGCCCTTGCTCTTACATACTTCCAGTGCGCTCTTTCTGGTGATACCGGGCAGAACGGAGCCTGTCAGCTTAGGAGTGATTACCTCGCCGTCGATAACGAAGAATATGTTCATCGAACCAACTTCTTCGATGTACTTCTGCTCAACGCCGTCCAGCCAGAGGACCTGCTCATAATCCTGGTTGTGAGCTTCGTCCTGACCTTTCAGGGAGATAGCGTAGTTAGCAGCAGTCTTTGCAAAGCCTGTACCGCCTCTTACTGCTCTTACATACTTCTGCTCAACATAGATCTTAACAGGGTTAAGACCTGTGGAGTAGTAAGCGCCTGACGGCGACAGGATTATCAGGAACAGATAGTGGTCAGCGGGTCTTACGCCTACGAATGGGTCGGTAGCGAAGATGAAAGGTCTGATGTACAGTGCAGCACCGTCAGTGTGAGGTACCCAGTCCTTCTCGATCTGGACCAGCTTCTTTGTAGCTTCTACCATGAACTCTTCATCTATCTGAGGTATTACCATTCTCTCAGCAGAAACGTTCATTCTCTTGTAGTTCTCGTCAGGTCTGAACAGCTGTACTGTGCCGTCAGCAGTTCTGTAAGCCTTGAGACCCTCAAAGATCTCCTGACCGTAGTGCAGGCACATAGCAGCAGGGGAAAGTGTTACGTTGTCAAAGGGAACGATCCTTGCATCATGCCAGCCCTTGCCTGTGTCATAGTTCATAGCGAACATGTGGTCAGTGAAGATGTGACCAAAGCCCAGCTTAGTTTCATCGGTAGGCTTAGCCTTAGGGGTCTTGGTCAGTTCGATTTTGATTTCCATAGTGATCCTTCTTTCTAAAAAATTGATCTGTTTATATTATAATACTTTTTATCTGATTTTTCAAGGGGTAAAATGACATTTTCTGAAATATTTTAGTGTTTTTCCTGCATTTTTTTGTCCTGCCGCCCGAAAATCGCGCTGCGGCTGCTGAAAAAATGCAGTTTTACGGAACTAATTCGGCAATTTGTATCAGCATTTTGCAGGAGCGGATAACTGTTTGAGATCTTTTGACAGCGCAGTGATACTGTACATCGGGTGTAAGAAAACACGGAAATCAATTTTCAAAAAATCAGGTTTCAAAAGTTACATTTATATTTCAGATTATACAAATTACTGGACAGAGTACCTGGAAAATGATATAATA